>JBFJXC010000009.1:0-25640 GCA_041623325.1 Lentisphaeria bacterium
AACGCTGTCCAGTGCCGTTGACTGACGCCCCCCGCGACTCCGTCGCTTTGGAGTGCTCAAGCCTGCTTGAGCTTTCCAAAGGCGGGGCCCGCCACGCCGGCCGAGGCAGGCCTCGGCGTAACAAAGCGGTCCCGGGCGACCGCACTCCAGAGCGGCTGCGCCGCGGGAGATATATCCGGGGAAACGCTGTCCAGTGCCGTTGACTGACGCCCCCCGCGACTCCGTCGCTTTGGAGTGCTCAAGCCTGCTTGAGCTTTCCAAAGGCGGGGCCCGCCACGCCGGCCGAGGCAGGCCTCGGCGTGACAAAGCGGTCCCGGGGGACCGCACTCCAGAGCGGCTGCGCCGCAGGAGGCGGGGCGCTTTGGTAAAAAGTGCAGCTGCAACAGAGAACACCTGCACGCCCTCGGCACCCATTGGTGCTTCGCTATCCTCCTCCGGCAAACAGTCCGTGTAAAACCATTCTTCCTGAGCAACCGCTATATCACCACCTTCACGTGAATCTGGCTCTTGCCATCCTGCGGGATCTCGATGCCTTCGAAGGGGACGCCGTCCACGGTCATGCCCTTGGTTTCGCCGCGAACCACCTCGATCGTGTAGGTCGTGCCTCGGTAGACGCGGGTGATGGTGATATCGCCAATCTCCGAGCAGATCTTGGGATCGACGATCAGGCCGTTGTAACCGGGGCGGACGCCAAGGATGTACTGGGAGATGGCCACGTAGTTCCAGGCGGCGGTTCCGGTCAGCCAGCTGTTCTTGGCCTCACCGTGGCGAGGGGCGGCCTTGCCGGCGATCATCTGGGCATAGACGTAGGGTTCGCAGCGATGGACGTGGCTGATCTCCTCGCGGTAGGCGGGGCAGATGCGCTTGTAGTAGTCGAAGGCTTCCGCCGTGTTGCCCATCATGGCTTCGGCGATCATCAGCCAGGGGTTGGTGTGGCAGAAGATGCCGCCGTTCTCCTTGTAGCCCGGGGGATAGGAACTGACCTCGCCCAGCTCCAGGTGGTATTCGCTGTAGGGAGGATCCTGCAGCACCAGGCCGTGGGGAGTGGCCAAATGCTCGCGGACCGAGTCCAGGGCCTTCTGGGCGAACCCGTCCTCGCGGCCCATGCCGGCCATGATGCACCAGCCCTGGGATTCGATGTAGATCTTGCCCTCTTCGCAGTCGGCGCTGCCGACCTTCTGACCATAAGAGTCATAGGCGCGCAGGAACCAGTTCAGATCGCGCCCGTGACGGGTAACGGTCTCGGTCATCCGGATTCCGGCTTCACGGACCTGGCCCGCGGCGTCCCCGCGGCCGATGCTCTCCAGCAACTCCGCGAACTCCTGGCAGGCGCAGGTGAACAGCCCCGCGATCATCACCGACTCGGCCACCTGGCCTTCGCCACTGCCGTAGGTCTGGAAACTCTGGCCCGGCTCGGCGGAGAAGCAGTTCAAATTCAGGCAGTCGTTCCAGTCGGCGCGGCCAATCAGCGGCAGGCCGTGCGGGCCGACGCGTTCCAGATTGAAGCGGTGGGCGCGGAACAAATGGTCAAGCAGAGGCTGGGCCAGATCCTCCCGGTTCTCGTAGGGGACCACTTCGTCCAGAATGGCCACGTCGCCAGTTTCGCGAATGTAGGCACCCACCGCCAGAATCAACCATTGGGGATCGTCGTTGAAGTTGCCGCCGATCTCGGCGTTGCCGCGCTTGGTCAACGGCTGGTACTGATGAAAAGCCCCGCCGGTTTGCAACTGGGTGGCGGCGATGTCCAGGATGCGCTCGCGGGCCCGCTCCGGAATCTGGTGGACAAAGCCCAGCAAATCCTGATTCGAATCCCGAAAACCCATGCCCCGGCCAACGCCGGACTCGAACAGCGAGGCGCTGCGGGACATGTTGAAGGTAACCATGCACTGGTAGGGATGCCAGATGTTGACCATGCGCCCCAGGCGCTCGTCCGCGCACTCCAACGTGTAGGGCTTGAGAATCTTGTCCCAGTACGCCTTCAGCTCGGCCATGGCCGTTTCCACCGACTCGGCCGTGGCGAACCTGGCCATCTGCTCATTGGCACGGGTTTTGTTGATCACCCCCTTGGACTCGAACTTCCCATCCCGCGGGTTTTCCACGTAGCCGAGCACGAAGACCAGTTCGTCCGACGCTCCAGGCGCCAGCTCGATCTCGAGGCCGTGCGCCGCGATGGGCGACCAGCCCGAGGCCATCGACTTGGTGCAGGTTCCGGCGGTCACCGCGGCCGGGGCGCTCAGCTCGCCGTAGGGACCCAGAAAAGCGTCGCGGTCGGTATCGAACGACTGGACCGGGCGGTTCACCGCATAGTAGGCGAAATGGTCGCGGCGCTCCCGGTACTCGGTCTTGTGGTAGATCGTCGACCCGGCGTTCTCCACCTCGACCTCCCCGCAACTCAGATTGCGCTGGAAGTTCCGGTCGTCCTCGGCCGCGTCCCACAGACAGAACTCGGCATACGAGAACAGCGTCAGCTTCTTGGTCTCGCCGCTGCGGTTGGTCAGCCGGACCTTGTGCAGCTCCACGTTCTCCTCCACCGGCACCAGGAAAAGCAACTCGGCCTCGACCCCGTTCCGTTCACCGGCGATCCGGGTGTACCCCAGCCCGTGACGGCATTCGTAGCGGTCCAGTTCCGCCTTCACCGGCTGCCACGACGGGCTCCAAACCTGGTCCCCGTCCTTCACGTAGAAATAGCGACCTCCCTGGTCCGCAGGCACGTTGTTGTAGCGGTAGCGGGTGATGCGGCGCAACCGGGCATCGCGGTAGAAGCTGTAGCCGCCGCCGGTGTTGGAGACCAGCCCGAACATCGCCTCGGTGCCCAGGTAGTTGATCCACGGCAGCGGCGTCTTCGGGGTTTCGATCACATACTCGCGGTTGGCATCGTCGAAGTGTCCGAATTTCATGTCAAGGTCTCCAAGTTGGGTTTTCAGGAGTTCAGTTGTTCAGGTTTAGCTAGTCACAAGTCGCTGGTCGCTGGTCACAAGATCGTCATCCTCCGCCTGCCTTGTAGGAACCCATCTTCTGCGGTCGGGACGACCGCAGCACGGTGGTCAGTAGGCGTTCCTCAACGCAAGCTTACGATATCGATGGAAATCCCCCGGACAACAACCACCGAAGGCCATCCCCCACCCCGTGCTTAACAATCGGGTTTCGCGCCCCTGCGTCCGACTATAGTACTATACAAATCAGCGGAGGGCGCGAGGCAAGCGTGGACAGACTGCCCGACCACACAGGGCGTGGCCGGGCACTATTGTCGTTACTGGCCCAGATCGACTTCCAAGGGGGTGTCCCCAAGGAGGTAGAGCCAATAGCCGACTCCCCGTTTGAGACCATTACCACCGGCCTCCGCCTCGTAGGCATCCGCGTTGTAGGACCACAGCGGCAAACAGATGCGTCTGTGCTGCAACCACGACGGCATGGTCGAGGTGTCCTCGGGCACACCGATCATGTTCCAGCCCGGCTGGAGTTGGACGCGGTGTTCCCGGTACGGGTCTTCGGGCCGCAGCTTCCAGCCGTCGACGGCCAATGCTGTCGAGTCGGCTCGGGTGACCTCGGGCCCGTGATAGAGCCAGAAGCCTCGCAGCTCCTTCAGCGTTGCGCTAGAACCGGTCGCATCCACCTTGATGTAGCTCTGATCAAGCGTGGAGTTGTTCTGCCAGTACCAGGCGCTGCCGGTCATCAACGATCCAAAAAGGCCGGAGGCGGTGGATTCGTCGGCGTCGGGTGTATCCGGCTGGTCGACGGGAGAGATCCCGAAGGAGAGCAGGTTCCAGCCGAAATTCAGCGTCAGATTCTGGGTTAGCAGCCCCACAGCAAGCGGATCCAAATCCACCCAGGCGGAAACGGCTGTGCCGCGCGCCCCGTCCGGAGCAGTGGAACGAACCCGGGCACACCAGAGGTCGCGCACTTCAGTGGTATCTGCGGGCAGCAGGGCACCGGAAACGATTCCGTCATTGAACGACTGATCGAGCGACCACTGGTATTCGAGGGTGACCGGATCGCCGTCCGCATCAGCGGGAACCGGGCCGGTTACGATCTGGACGGCGTCCCCCGCTTGGGGCCGGTCCGCATCGTATCCCACGGAGCCGGGAGCTGGCGGCGGGGTGTCCAGGATGGTCAAGGCCGCCGTCTCGACCGGCACGCTGTCGAGCGTGCCCGCCGCCGTTTCCCGATAGGCCGTCAGGCGCGCCACGAAGGTGCGGCCGCGGGATGTGACATCGCTGGGCAAATCAGCCTCCGTGCCGACTTCGGCGTCGCCGGCGGTGCGTTCAACCCACTGAATGCGGACGTTTTCGGCCGGCACGCTGTCGGACAGCCAGCGGGGCTGGACGGAAAGCGTGTCCGCCGTGCGGGGGGCGCTGGGCGAAACGGTCGGTTCCGCCAAATCGTTGAGGACCTGGATATCGGCCGACTGTCCGGACTCGCCGCCCGGCATTTGGTCGGCGGCGGCCGGTGCCGGATCCGCCCCGTCCGACGGCCAAACGCGACAGAAGAGCACATCGCCGGGCGCGGTCGCCGCAGCAGGAACGGCAAGGGCGTTGGAGTAGGCCGGCAGCATCTCATCGGCGCGATCACCTGTTTTCTTGAACCAGCGCACCTGCACGGCATTCGCATCCTCCGGATCGCCGTCGGGATCGGTGTAGGTCCAGGCGGCCAGCTGTAGATCCTGATTGGCGAAGACGGCGTCCTGAGCCGGTCCCATGGTCACCTGATCGGGGGCGGTCGGAGCCCGGTTGACGTTGGCAACCCGGATAACCCGGTCGAGGGCGACCGCGCTACGCGCGGCATCGTCGCTGGCGGTGAAGGTGACTGGCCAGTCGGTTTCGTGTTGGGCCAGGCTGGCGACATCGTAGCCGGGTGTCCAGGTCAGAATCGACTGCCAGACGCCTTCGGCCAGGTCGTAGACGGGTTCGCCAAGGACGGCCCCCGGCAGCGTGCTCAGGTCCTGGGCCGTGATGGAGACCGGATCGCCATCGGGTTCGGAGACAATCACCCGCAGCTCCAGCGGCGCGTCCTCCTGTGCCGCCACAACGGCCTGGTCGGGAAAGGTGCTCACCCTCGGTGGATCGTCCACCGGCACGACCTGGATCAGAATTGTGGCGGTCCGACTGGAGCGGCTGCGGGTATCGACAATCTCGTAGGTGATGCGGTCGGCCCCGGCGAAATCGGCCCTTGGCGTATAGGTGACCGCGTCGAGAGGACCGGCTTCATTCCAGCCACTCAGCGAGCCGTTGGCCCCGGCATTGAGAATGCGGAACTGGTGGTTGGCCCCTGCCGTGACCAGAACCGGGAACGTGACGGGTTGATCCTCGGAGGTTACCACATGGGTATCGGCCACCACCGGGGTCTCCGGATCACCGCCACCCCAGAGATTCTGAAGGGCCTGGTAGGACAGCCGCTGGCGGATGACGCCGGCGCTGCCGACTTCGTAGGCCAGGAGGCCAAAATGTTCGGCCGCGTCGGCATCGTGGACGGTCGGCATGCCGGCTGCAGACCACAGGTCCAGCAGTTCGGCCAGCGTGCCGCCCACGGCCTGACCGGGTTCGTCGAACCAGACATCCTCCTGTTCGTCCCAGACGCCGTTGACCGTGCCGGTATCGGCCAGGAACAGCCCCCTGCCGGTTCCGCTGGTGCCGTCCGCAGGCGCCTCGCCGTGGAGAAGAGTATCGACTCCTTGGTCGAAAACACCCGCGATGCCGACGTGCCGGTCCGCCCATAGCGGTTCGTCCGAACCACGCACACCGTTGGCATCCAGGTCCGCAAAATAGAGTCCGGCGCGAATGCCCGGGGTACCGTTGACGACCTCGACGGAGCGGCCACTGTACAGCAACGTGTCCGCCACGGCAGCAGCACCGACCATCCGCTGGTCATAGACCCGATCCAGAGCGCCGGCAGCATTCGTATCCAGCCAGATATCCTCTTCGGCGTCCCACTGGCCGTTGCCATTCGCGTCGTGGAAGCTGAGGCCCGTCTGCAGGCCACCGGTGCCCGCCGCCGCGGCCGCGACGACCGGGTCGAGGGGAACATCGGCATCGAAACCGGGTTCGTAGAATGCCTCCCGACTGTCTACGGCATCCGCCCAGACGGCTTCGGCTGCGCCGGGCCGTCCATCTGCATCCGCATCGTGGAACGCGAGGTTGCCGCCGGTTCCGACCTGTCCATCGGTCACCTCCGCGGCATCGCCCATATAGAGCAGGCCATCGGCCGCGGCATAGACAGCCGGAGTTCCGGAAGCAGCCATCAGGTCCTGGGCAAGAGCCACGTCGGTTTCAGCCTGGGTCAGTTCATCGACGCCGGCATCGGCGTCGTTCCAAGCGGAGATGCCGTAGGAACCAAGCCAAAGCGGTTGGGCGAGGCCCAGAGCCTCGTAATCCGCGAGAGCCGTTCCGAAGGTGGACGCTCCGGCCAGACCAAGCCCCCAAAGATCCAGACCGCTCAGATCACGCATGTCGCTAAGACCGGTGTTGACGGTTGTGACAGGATGGTAGCTCTGGCCTTCAACATCGTAGGCAATCCAACCAAGCAAGTTCAACAACTGGAACCAGGCCGTGCGGGAGGTCTCGTCGGCCAACCGGGCGTTGACGCCGTCGCCGACGCACCACATGAGAACAGCATCGTGGCCGGCATACATGGCCACATACATTGCGAAGTCCGCGGCAATGCCGGCCCGCACCTCCGGATCGACCAGATCAAGGGTCGTGTCGATCGGGAAACCGACCATGACAGCCAAGCCCTGCTCGGCGCAGGCATCCAGCAAGCTGTCGTCGACCAGTCGATGCGAAATGCGCAGCGTGTTGGCACCCAGCTGGGAGACAAGCGGGATATGGCGTTGAATGGCCGCCGTGCGTGTGGCGTCGTCCATGGTTTCCGCGGTTTTTCCCGGAGGAGCGGGCCGGTAGAGAACGCCTTTAATGGCAAAAGGCGCTTCACCACGATAAAGCTGTCCACCGAAAACCACGACCGGACCGGTGCTCACCCCCTTGGCGGGGGCATCGCCGGCATCATTGGGATTGGTGCCCTTGGCCAGTTCGATGCCGGTGGGCACGCCATCGCCATCCTCGTCGCCGTAATAGTTGGCATCGAGAGTGGCAAAGTGTTCCTGCTCCCACCAGTCCGGCAGCGAGTCCGCGTCGCTGTCCACATCCGCCAGGGTCAGGTTGACGACGATTGCCGGCTCGCGCCCAACAGGGTCGATGGGGTTGTCGGCCGTTGCACCGGGTTCGCCGGCGTCATGGAGACCGTTGCCGTTCACATCCAGGAACGCGGTCAGGTTATAGAGCGCATCTTCGCCGGGCAGATCATCCTGTCCCTCGGCCGGGAAAGCATAAATCCCGGTGGCGGGGACCTGCTGAGTGTAGACGGCCTGGATTCCGGAAGACTTGCCGACCTTTTCGAGAACGGCGGTAAGGATGCCGACGGCCTTGCCTTGGTAGGAAATATGACCGCCAAGGGTGATGGCCCCGTGCAGAATGCGGACCGTCAGATCAGGCTGATACGGGGCCGGTTCGATATTGCCGGCCCCATCACGGGCCACGCTGTAGAACCGGTAGGTTAAACCGCGAGTCACGGCAAGCGTGGCCGAGGTGGCCTTTGTACCGCTCTTCCAGAGGGTGTAGGGACCGTCGCCGACGGCATGGTATACATCGAATCCAGCCCCTGGAGCATCCAGATCGAGGGCGTCGGAGCCGTCACGAACACCCCAGGTGACCGTGAGGAAATCGCCGTCGAAGGTCTGTACCCCATCGCGACGGGCACGGGTTTGCTCGGCCATTTCAATACCGACCCCGGTGTCCAGATTGGCCCGGGTGACCAGATGGCTGGTTTCGTTGGTGACGATGGCCTCGTTAGTGTCGAAGATAATGGTGGCGGTGTTCTTCACCTCGGTACCGCCGGCAATGTCTTCGGCCGGGGTGATGAAGAAGGTGACATGGCCCTCGCCGGCGTGGTTGTCGTCGTTGGGCGGCAGGAAACCAAGCAATGGATTGGCCGGAATTTGGCCAGTCTGGGGATCGATGGTCCGGAATTCCCAGGTGGCGGTGCGGGTGCGGGGGTCAACGGTTCCCAGCAGGGTCAGGTCCATCCCGCTTGCCAGCCGGATCGTCTGAAGATGGAAGGGGCGATTTTCGGCGACGTCGACCACAGTGTCGCCCCAGGCGAATTCGCCCAGACGGAACCGCCGCAGGTCGAATCCGGCTTCGAGTTGGTCGGTGACGCGCACGACGGAGGCGGGGCCGGCGGTGGCCTTGTTTTCGAACATGATGGTGTAGCTCATGGTCGAACCGGCCGCGACGGCATGGCGGTCGCCATAGCCTTTGGGACCGCGTTTCTCGTTGGGATCGTGAGACTCGGTGCCGTCGAAATCGTGCTCGTCATCCCCACCCCAGTCATCGTCGTCGTCATCGTCGTCCCGCGGATCAGGGGGCTCCGGTTTGGGCTTGGGTTTGGGCTTTTCTTCCTCTTTCTTTTTCTCGCAGCATGCCTCGGGAACGTCCCAGGGGGGGGCCAGCGAGGCGCGGACAAGGCCGCCTCGATCCGGTTCGCCGCGACCCGAATCGGTGGCCGGTTTGAGCATGAACTCCCACGTTTGCCAACCGGAATCGGGCACGTAGGCGCGCGTGATCAGCGTCTGGGTTTCGAAGCCGCCTTCAAGCGTGACCAAATGAGGCCAGACGGCCGTCAGAACCCCGTCGGCATCATACGCCAAGGCCGGCCGCTCGACGCGACCGACCGGGGTGTCATCTCCTCGCACCGCCAGCGTGGAGATCGCCTTCGGAGCGGCCCAACTGTCCAAGTTCGCATCGTAGCGGGCGGCGTAGACGGTTTCGCTGCCGAAATCGCCGTCGCGGTTAACCCAGACAACCGCAACCCGGCCATCCGGACCGGCCGCGGCGGCGGGCTGTTCATCCGAACCGGTCAATTCGGCAATCACAGCCGGCTGGGTCCAGACACCGTCCACTCGATGGGTGAAACAGATGTCGGTGGTGGTGGTGGCTTCGTAGATTTTCGAGACCGGACTGCTGAAGGAGACATTCGCCTTGGAGCGCGTCCAGAAGACCCAGGGGTCATTCTTGCTGTCGAAAATCAAAACCGGGGCGCGGTTGAAATAACCGGCCTCCTCCAGCGGCGGCAGCACGCTCCAGGAATCACTGCCGGCCGCGTACTCGGCCAGCATAAGCTTGGTGCCGCTGCCTTGGGCGGCGAGCGGATTGCCGCTTTCCTGCACCCAGACCGCCAGGATTTCCGACCCGTCCGCGTTGCGGGCTATGGCCGGGTTGGCATCGATCACGCCGTTCCAGGAATCGGACGGATCGGACGGATCGTCGACAACCGCCGCAAGCCCCTCGACGGGGACCGCGCCGTCCTCGGAATAGTCGTTGCCGGTTCCCACCCCGCCGGAACGTTCGATGGTGATGCTCTCCACGCTGAGCGTGTTCGAACGCCAGTCAGTACGCGAAATTCGCAGGGTATCCTCGTCGACCAGATCACGGGTGATGCCAAGAGCGCGGCTACGCTGCGCCTGGTGGGACCATTCTTTCTCGAAGGTGTACTTCGTGAACCAGGACTTGACGGAGGCGGCCACACGGAAACCGTATTCCTTGATGCCCACACCCTCTTTCCGGCGATAATCGGCCACGACAAAGGCCGTCCCCTGGGCTTCCGCTTCCAGCCAGTCTTTCAGGAAGACGACTTCGCCATAGATGCCGCCGTCGGCACGCAGATCGAAATCCGTATCCTGGGCGACACCGCCAAGATTGGTGGCCTGCCATTTGACATTGCCCCCCGCTTCGAGCTTGAGCACGCCGCCCAGCTCGGGTTTGACGAGCGGGACGGTCCAGGGAATGGGCACCTTGGCCTCGCCCCCGGCCTTGAAGCGCAGCTGGGCATCGTTGAATGCCCAGCGACACTCCTTCTTCAGCGCCTTCCAGGAGGCGGACATTTCCGCGCCCGCACTGAGGGTCAGATGAGGGATTTCGACCGATCCGGACAGCGCCCCCTTGCCGGCCACCTGGCACTGCTGCAGTTCGAGAGTCAGAGCGCCTTCCACTCCGGATTTGTATTCGCCGCCGATCAACGGGATAAAGCTCGGTACGCTGGCACCGCCAAACTCCTTGCTGAAGGCCAGGGAGTGGACCGACTTTTCGGCCCGTGTTTGGGCGGAACGGGTGCGGTCGGACTCATCCAGCAACTGGCGGGTGACAAAGGTCGGATCCAGATCCAGCGTGAGCCCCTTCCAGTAGAGATCGGGGTCGTCGTCGGCCAGGGTCCAGTCCTGCTGAAGAAAAAGTGTCAGAATGCGTCGGTCGCCGTCAAGGACCGCCCGCACCTGGGTGTCGCCGAATTCGCCCTGGGTCAGCGCCGCCGGCTCGGTCCACTCGTAGGCAAGCGGAGAACTGTCCGCCACCGGTCGGCCAATGACGTACATGGCATGCGAGGCATTCAGACCGGCTTCGGGAGTGGCCCCGGTGCGCCAGACCACCACGATCTCCCCCGAACCACCGCGGGTCCGGGTGCCGGCACCGTCCTGAAGCACATGTGGATCGATACCGGAGGCGCCGGGAATGGGGGCGCCTGGCAGCAGATTGCCGTTGTCATCGGACATGCCGGTCCAGGTGCCGTCGCTGTCGCGGACCGCGTGCCAGAGCTGCCGATTTCGGGTCCAGACCATGTGCAGGGTTCCGTCGGCGGTGCGGGTGAGGGACGGCTGGTTGTCCAGGGGCTGCTGCGGATCAGGAGTGGGCAGAGCGGGCGTTTCGGCCGAATAGGCGGCAACCTGAAGGCCGATGGCGTCCTGATCGTAGGTCAGGGTCGCTTGCAGCGGCTCCGTGGGAAGATAGCCTTCGATGAACAGGCTAAACGTGCCGGGCGGAAGGTCGTTGAAGCAAAACGCGCCGTTGGCATCGGTGGACTCGCTGAAGATGTCGCCGTCGTCCGAAACCAGAACCACGGGCGTGTAGGCCAGAGCCGCGCCGGTTTCATCATCCCTCAGGAAGCCACTCACGGTGCTGACGTCGTTTTCATAGCCTCGGGTGGCGGCGAACTCGAGCAGTTCGCGCACGTCGTAGGCGGTCTGTTCCTGGCGCCAGCGGCGCAAGGCATCCTGCCGCAAGCCGGCGGCGAAGGAACGATAGGTGATACCGAAATGGCCCTTCAGGTAGGCGAGCATGGCGTTCTGCTCGGTGTCGGTGGCGTCCTCGTTGGCCAGGACCATTTCGAGATGTTGCCAATCCAGAGGGGTGTCGACCGTGTCGAGGATTTTGAGAATGAAGGTGTGACGCCCGACGGCGGGAACCGAAAAGGTGACCGGTATGGAGAAGGTGCATCCCGGAGGCAGCCGGTCGGCCGGACCGCTGCGGTTGATCCCCAGCAGCTCGATCACGTCCTGTCGCCAGGGATCGTCATGGTACAAGCGGATATTGACGCCTTCGCGGTTGCGAGTGCTCAGGTGCAGCAGCGGGGCGGGCACATCGGCGTCGCCCTGGTTCGCATACTCGATCCAGACGAGGTGCTGGTTGCCCGGGCGCACGGCGTTGGGGGCGATCAGCCGCGTGGTCAGGCGCCCCCCCCGACCTTGAACGACCTGCACGGCGTCGGCAAGCACGGCTTCGCCTTGCTCGGAATCGTCCGCCGGGACCAGCACCATGGCGTAGTTGCCCACGGCAACGCCGGCAAGCTTAAAGGTGGCATGCAGACGGTTTGGCGAAACGAAGAACTGCTCGGTCGCGGGAATGTCCCGTCCGTCGGTCCCGCGCAGCTGTACGGTCATGCCCGCATCGAACATGGCGCCGTTCAGCGTGAAGGTGGCCGAACCGGCGTTGCCGACCTGGGCGGGACTGACATCCAGGATCTCGAACCGCATATAGTTGGCGGTCAGCGTGACATTGGCCGGGCCGTTGGGGACCTCGTCGCCGCGGACCATGATGTAGTAGCTGCCGGCCTGGGTGCCGGGAACGATGATCTCCTGGTCCGGTTGGAAGTGGTTGGTAAAAACGAAATCCGCGTCGGCGGCCGACGGCACACCACCAAACTTGACGAAGAGTTCGGTGGAGGCGGCGCGGTCTTCGCAGGACAGCGCGACCCGGAGGTCGAAGCCGACTTGGGTGTCGACGCGGTAGTAGAACGCCTCTTCGGTCTGCAGGGACCGGGTGACCTGATCCTTGTGGGTGATGCCGTCGGCATCCAGGTCGTTCACATCGTCCTCGATGAATAGCTGCGGAATGCTGGTGTCGATCTTCGTGTCGGCGGCCGAGACGCCTTCGTTGTTGGCTTCCAGGTCCAAGGCTCCGAGGGTGGGATCCACGAAGACCGGCTCGGGAATGCTCTGCCGCACGTCGGTGCGGACGATCACGCGATAGGCCCCCTCGTCGATGGCCGGCAGGGCGAAGACTTGGTCGGCATCGTAGATCTGCCCGGCGGCAAGGGCGCGGTTTTGCCGGAGGCTGCCGACAAAGGTGTCGTTCGAATCCCAGGTCGCGTCGGCGCTGAGGTAGACCGCATCCTCCCAGCCGGCGTTTTCGATGTCCCGGGTACCGGCGTTGGCGACGGTCCAGCGCACCCGCAGACTCTGTCCCGGCTGGATGGGAATGTCGGACCGGTTCTGGGAGGGCGTGACCTGGGTGACCTGCAAGTCGAAATAGTCGTCGCCGGACTGGGCGGAGTTGGTGGGCAGCTCCACAAAGAAGGGATCGCGGCAGACCAGCACGTTGTTGCTTTCGCCGGCCCGCTCGTAAACGGCTCCGTTTCCTACGCGGGAGTTGTAGTCGGTCGCCACAATCAGATAGAACTCGCCGCTAAGTCCGGCTGGCACGGTGAATTCGAGATCGGGAGTCCTGGCGATGTCGCCATAGGACGCGCCCGCGGCCAACTCGCCCCGGAAGGTGTGGGAGGCGATTCGTTTGTCGTTGCGGTCGAGCACTTGATCACGGGAGAGGAAGACGGCATCCACCCAGGTTTTGTCGCCGGTGGAGGTGGTGGGGCTTTGGTTGGCCACCTCGAAGCTCAGACCGCTGATGGCTTGACCGGCCAGTACGGTGGCCGGATTGCCCGACTCATCCGGGGCAATGCCGGGTTCGGTCCGGGTCAGGTCGATGGAGGAGACGACCAGGTCGGGCGCTTCCGCCAGTTGGACAGTGAACGAAACCGGGGTGGAAACGGTCGTGTTGTTGGTCTCGTCGGTTTCCTCGACGGCCCCGCCGGCGTCGACCACGCAGAACAGATACCAGGTTCCCTCCATGTCGTCGGGCAGGACCACATGCTTGGTAACCGAGTAGGTGGCCGTGTCCGGCGCATCGGCAGCGGACCCTCCGTCGGCGGCGGTCCCGGGCAGGCCGTTGTAACGGCTGTGTTCGGCGAAGACTGTGTCGTCCTCGTTGCCCAGAATCGTATCGGCGGACAACATGACACGATCGGTCCAGCTGCGTTGCGCATAGGGGACGTCCCCACCCGAATTGGTAACGGTGTAGGTCAGGCCCAGCGTGTCTCCCGAACGATATCCGGCACTGGAATCAAGCACGGGGGCGGAAACCGCCAGTTCGGGGGATGACACGGCAGGAGGCAGGATCGCCTCGCCAGTGAACTGGTTGTTGGTTTCATAACGCTCGAAGAGCAAGTTGGATGAATCCGCCGCCACAATGAAAACCATGCGCTCTGGCACGTTGGCCGGCAGACGCAAGCTGTGGCGAAGGGTGTAGGAGTCGCCGGGTTGCATGGGGACTCCCGAAGGACTCGCGACATACCGGTAGCCCAGATAACTGCGTTGGGCGGGATTGTCGGCATCGGCCAGATAGAAGGCGTCGCGCCAGCCCTGGACCGAAGCGTCCATGCTGCCGGGACCGTTGTTCTTGACGCTCCATTGCAGCTCGACGGTCGCGTTGGGGCGCAGTTGACTGGCCGGGGTGACCAGAGTCAGAGCCGTGGGCCGCAGGTCTCCGGGCTGGGTGGCAGTGATGGTGATGGGGTCCGAGGCGATGCCGGAGTTGTTGCCTTTGGCATTGGGATAGAGTTCCTGGGCACCCTCGAAGTTGCTGATGCCGGTCTCGACCTTGATTTGGAACGAACGGGCGCCGGGATCCAGGGCCACGAAATCGGCGGGGACGGTCCAGGTGGCTTCGGCTTCGTAGAACCAATCCTCGCTGGTCGGGGAGACAATGTCCAGGCCGCCCGAATGGTAGTGCTGGCTGATGGCGATGGAACGATCGGGCTCGTCGACGGGAACCAGGTAGACACGGTCATAGATTTGGGACTCCAGAGTGGGCCACCAGCCGCGATTCTCCACTCGCCAGCGGAACCTCAACTCTGCACCGGTGCGCCAATTTTCCTGAGGCGTGGTGCATTGGATGCTGGACGGCACGACCAGCAGATCCGCCGGGGGGGCCTGCTGCACACTGACCTTGGTCGGCGCCACCCCGATGTTCCCCGAATAGTCGCTGCCGAAACGGTGCGTGTCGGCCACGATCAGCAGATAGTAGTCGCCACTGGGCAGGCTGATGGGAATCTGCTTCTCGGAAACCCTGCCGGTCAGGCGGTCGGATTCGCCGGGGGCAAGGGCGACACTGTGATAGTTGTGCGAACCCAACCAAAAGTCGCTGGCATCGTAGTACGGGTCGGTGGAAAGGGCCCAGCCGTCGTCCCAGTGACTGCCCGTCATGGAAGCGTTGCCGGTGTTGCGAACGGTCCAACTGGCGGAAATGCGCTGCCCGGTGGTGACGATGGGGGTGTGCACGACAATGTCGCCCTCGTCGTCTACAGGCGCTTCCTGTGAAACGTTGGGATAGGTGTCGTCGCCGGCATAGGTGGAAAGCACCGAGGCATAGGCATGGGGTTCGACCAGGAAGGGGACGTAGTTGGCAAAGGGCTGTCCGGCGGCATTGGTGGAGAAATTCACATTGTCGTCCTCGCCCTGATACTCGACCACGTCGTGGTTGAGGCTGGCGCCGCGGGCGTCGGCCATGACCACCAGGTAGTAGTCGCCTTCCGCGAATTCCCATGGAATGGTGATTTCGGTTCTCTGGGTGTAGCTCTCCTGGATGCCGAGATAACTCTGGTTGGGAACGGAGGCGACTTCGGTCTTCTGTCCGTAGAGATTGGGGGTGGTGCTCAGGTAGAGTTTGTCATGCCAGGCTTGCCCGCCGGTGCTGCCGCTGCCGATGTTCTTGACCGTCCATTCCACGTCCACCTGGAGTTGGATGCCCCGGGTTTCGAGAGCCTCCATGCTGACTTTGGTGACAACCAGGTTGGGGGTCGGCGTTTCGGTGACGGTGAAGGGCGCCGAAACCAGCACGTTGTTGCTTTCACCCGTGCCGGCATCGTTGTGTTCGAAGACGGCCCCGTATTCGTCGACCCTGACCTTCAGGTAGTAGGTGCCGGGGGACAGCTCCCAATCGATGGGAACCGTGTGGTCCTCGGTATAGAACGAGGTGGACGTGTCCGTGGAAAACGGCATGTTGACCCCGTCGGTGCGGGTTTCGCGACCGATGACGGTGTCGCCCGTCGTGTCGGAATCCGTGTTGGTGGACAGATAAAGGCAGTCGGTCCAGGTACGTGCCGGCACGCCGTCGCCGGCGTTTTCCACTTTCCAGTAGGCCACGAAATCCGAGCCCACGCCGATGCTGCTTGGCACGCCGATGTGGAAGGGAAGCAGGTCGGGATAGGGTCCTCTCGGCGTGACCAGTTCCAAGGGAGCGGTCAGGGTGTTGTTGCTGTCCAGATCGTATTCGAAAAGACGGTTTTGGGCGTCCGTCACGACAAAGACGTACCAGGTGGTGGCGTCGCCGTCCGGCAGACGCAGACTGAGCGATTCCGTGTAGCTGCCGTCGACGGCCAGACCCGGGGCGTCCTCGCGATGGCTGACGCTGCCGACACGCTGATCGGCATTCAGGTCGAGAACATTGTCGGCGGAGAGGTACACATGGTCGACCCAGGTGCCGACGGCGGCGCGGCCGCTCTCGATGGACAGCCGGTTGCTGACCGTCCATTCCAGTTCGACCACGCGGCCGGTCTGCAGGGTGCCGGAGGCGATCCTGGCTTGGTCGACTTGCAGGTCGGGATAGGGTTGCAGCGCGACCGAGAACGTGCCCGAGGTCATGGCGTTGTTGTCTTCCCGCCCCGGCTCCGCTTCCTGGTTATAGACGTCGGTCTGAACAGTGGCATAGTAGTCGCCGCTGGTGCCGTCGGGCAGTTGCCAATCGACCAGATAGCGGCGGGTGGCACCGGCGGGAATGACGTCGTCCACGAGCAGGGTCAGGGAATGTCCGTCGATGCGGGCGTCGTAGACCAGATCGCCGGCAGCGAAGGTGCCGGTGTAGGTCAGCAGCATGAGGTCCCCCGACACGGCGGGTCCGGCAATGGCGAAGGCGTTGCTGCCATCGTTTTCAACCCGCCACTGGTCGGCTCCGTCCGCATCGTCCGTGGATGAGACAAACCCCAGGTCGCCCAGGCTGGTTGCGGTTTCGAAGTCGATCGTGCCGATACCCGGCAGGACGACATTGTCGAGATAGGCCGAGTCGGGCGGCATGTCGTAGCCGGATGTGCGCCGGAACACCCAGGTCAGGGTGTGGACTCCCGCCGCCAGGGGAACGGTCCGGTTGCTCCATTCTCCCCGGGTCCAGAGCGTGTCACGAGCACTGGTCGGATTGATGGAGAGGCTCCGGACCACGGCATCGTCGCTGGCGCGACGGATCACAACGCGGTCCTGACGGCTTTTCTCTGCTTCCAGGGTGCCGTTGTTGGTAATGTCGAAGGCGATTCTGGCTACGCCGCCGTCGGGGACGGGGGCGGCGGGTGGAAAGACGCCGGTCACCTCCAGATCCACGGCGGGCGCCTCGGCCATGTGCAGGCGATAGACGCCGATGTTGTTGGTTTCTCCCCCGTCGGTTTCGTTGTATTCGTTCATGCGGTTCCAGGCATCGGTGCGGACCTTCAAGTAGAAGTCGCTTACGCCGTTCCAGTCCGACTTCCACACGGGCAGCGCAACGGTGGCGGTTGTGGTGTAGGAGGCCCCGCCATCCACGCTCTTGAGTTCGTTGTCGTAATAGAGGCGGATATCGCCACTGTCGATGCTCGTATTGGAATTGAGCGACAAATAGAGGTCGTCCTGCCAAACGCCGCTGGCGCGGAAGGTCCCCTGGTTGGAAACCGTCCAGGAGACCTCCAATTCTGCCCCGGAATGCACCGGAGCTTCAATGCTGCCGACGCTGTCGGTGGCGGCGGGGGCGGCGGGCGTGGTCACGACCAGGTCGCAGGCGCCGAGGCTGACGGGTTGGCTCACGTAGTGGTTGTTGGTTTCGGCAGCGCCGTCGGGGTGGTATTCGCCGATAGCCGTGCCGGCGTCGGCCACGATGTGCACATAGAATTGGCCGCTGGCGTCCACAGGCTGCGTATCGGCAATCCAGATCTGGGTCTGCACCGTGCGCGATTCACCGGAGGGTATGGCACCTCCTCCATCGTAAGCCGGCTGCCAGACCGTACCGGCGGCGGAGCTGGAATCGAAACTGTCGGTGCTGGTGCTGAGGAAAAACTGGTCGGACCAGGAAGCGGGAGTGGCGCCGATGCCGCGGTTCTGGACGGTGTAGGTCAGCGTCAGCCAGGTGCCGCCCTGGACGGTGCCGGGAATGACTGCGTCGCTGATGACTAGATCGCAGGCGGCCAGCTCGAAAGACGCTGGGCTGGTCAGACTGTTGTTGGTTTCGCTGCTTTCGACAATCGAGCCGCCCGTGTCCGTATCCAAACGGAAACGGTAGCTGTCCAGAGGCAGACTTCCAGGCAGCGTGACATCGAAGGTGTAGGTGGTTTCGCCACCGGCGGCAAACGGAGATTCGGCCACGATGGGATGCCAATGCGAACCGAGGAAAGTGCTCGTGCCAGCCTGGTCGACAGCATAGAGCTGATCCTGCCAGCCACTGGTGACGGAGCCGGCGTTGGCATTGCGGACGGTGACCGAAACCGAGGCGGAACAGCCGCGGCTGAATACCGTGCCCGCCGGCCAGGACACACCAGTCACGATCAGGTCCGGCTGCACAATCTCGATGGGAGTGGGCCGCATCAGCACGTTGTTGGCGTCCGCCGCCGAACCGTCCGGGCGGCATTCCGTAATTTGGCCCTCCCAGTTCACCTCGGCGAACACGTAGTAGATGCCCGCAGCCACAGCCGGGGCGGCCACGCTGGCGCTGATCACCACATCGTCGACGGTGTCCGCTTCGGCCGCCACGCCGCCAGAATACCATTGCCAGTTGGACTGCCAAACGATGTCGTCGCCGTCGCCGTAGGTCGTGTTGGCACTCAGCACAAGTTTTTGATAAAAACCGTTTTCAGCCGGCAGATCGGCATCGCCCTGGTTGCGCAGAGTAAGCGAAACGTCGGTGCTGGACCCGCTGAGCATGGAAGGCATTTCCAGGCTGACGGGGACCAAGTCGACGGCCACCACCCGAGTGGTTTTCGGATCGCCGTTCTCGTCCAGCCATAGATAGGTGTTGTTGTCCGTGCCATACACCTCGTCGTTTCGCTCTGTGACCTGAGAGGTGCCATCGACGCGCAGGAACACGTAGTAGTCGCCGGGAACGGGCACCGTGTCGCCGGAGTAGGCGGTGGCGGTTTGGTGGGCGTTGTCGCCGACTATGAGGGTTTGCCAACTGCGATAGGCCTGGGCCACCGGAATGTCGGTATCCGGATCGAACGTCGTATCCGTGGACAAATAGATGGTGTCATACCAGTAGCTGGCCCCGGTGTTGCCGGGTTCCTGGTTGGCGACGTACCAGCTGGCGACGAGGCTGCCGCCGGGCAGGACAGTGTCGGGAAAGACGAAGGGATGATCCGCGTCCACCAGCGGCGCGAGATCCGCGGCGGTGGCGGGCGCGGCGAACGCAAAGGGGCCGAAGGTGGTTGTGTTGTTGTTGCGGGCGTCGCCCAATTCGCCAGCCTGATTGTTGGTGTCGACGGTCATGCGGATGTGGCGCGAGGTCACGCCGACCGGAATCCACGTGTTTGCTATGAAGCTACGGGTTTCGCCGGGTTGCAGGCCCGACACGTCGGCGTAGAAGCTGGAGTATGAATCGACAAATGTTTCGCCTCCGTCGTCGGAGTAGTAGTATCGGCTGTAGACGCCGCTTTGGGCCGCTTTGCTGGCAGTGGCCAGATTGGTGATGTCGTAGCTGATGAGCACTGAAGAGCCAGCTTCGGCGCCTTCGGGAACGCGAACGTCTGTGATCTGTAGGTCGGGAGAGGTGACCCTGATCTCAAAGGGCCCGATGAACCCCCAGTTGTTCAGTTCACCGCTGGGGTATTGCTCCGGCACCGTGTCCACGTTGTCGAGCGTCAGCATCAGATAACGGCCGGAACCGACCAGGCTATCGGGATAGGTGGGAATAGTGATGTCCTCGCTGACCGTGATGGATTCGCCGTTCCCGAGAAAGCCATTGCCGGTGATCACCTTGAATTTCAAGCCGGATCCCCATCCGGCCGCGGTGGTGCGCCGGTCGAATTTCAGATAAGCGGCTTCGGCCAGCGTGACCACCGTCCAGGCGCGGGAGCGCTGTCCGGCCGCCAGCGTCGGGCTTCGCAAAGCGTAGGTGGCGGGAATGAGTTGGCCATAGATGCTGTTTTCGGCCGTATCGACCGTCCAGGGAAGGTCGCCGTCGGTATGCCAGTCGGCGGGCAGCGTGGAAAGTGCGAACGGCTCCGTGGCGCCGGGCAACGTGACATTGTCGATCCAGGCTTGCGGAAGCTGATAGTCGAACTCCGAGCATGAGACTTCCCAGACCAGAGTGTAGGTGCCCGCCTCCAGCCAAGCTCCGTTAACCGTTCCCCAGCCGTTTTCTTCTTCCGTTGAATAGTAGGATTTACAGGGATTGTGGTAGCCGAAATCGCTTCCCAGCCGCGATGTTCCCAATCCACTCGGGTCGGTCACGATATTGAAAAGACTTTGCATGTCGGGAAGAACGGCGGCCTGCCCCTGGTTGACCAGGTCGTAGGTCACGGTCACGGCATCCCCCATGGACAAAGCGGTTTGGGGAGTGGCGAGCGCAAGGTTGCGGATGGCCAGATCAGGCTGGCCGGTCTGGGTGATGTCGATAGGGCCGAAAATGCGTTTATTGTTGGTTTCGTTGACGCCTTCTGCCACATAACCGGAGCCCCAGTGCTCGGAACGTTGATCATAGACATAGGGAGCATCGGTTTCGACTACCAGGTAGTAGGGACCGCCCAGCACATGGGGAAGCGGTACCGTCGCGCTGGCGGAATACTCGCCCCCGGCATCCAGGGGACCATCGTGAAAAACAGCCTGTATGACGTCGCTCCACGGGTCGAACACGGCACCGGCGGGATCGGGGGACAAATAGACGGCGTCCGGCCAAATGGACTCGACGGCAACCGCCGCCGTGCCGGCATTGGCGACGGTCCACGACACGGTCAACTCGGATTGGTCATCCACGGTCAGGCTCCGCGTGGACAGTTGCACGTCCAGCGCGGTCACCTGCAGATCCGGATAGTCCGGATAGTCGAGGGTGACCGTGCAGTCGTTTCCCGCGGAGAAGGTATTGTTGGCCATGTTCGACTCGGGGGCGGGCAAATACCAATCGTAGCCGTCGGGGTGGACAGCCGGGTTGGCTTGGGCCAGCAAATAGTAGGTGCCGGTCGGCCAACTGGTTTGCGGATAAACAGTCCCCGTCAAGTCGATTGAGCCGCCGGCCGCCAGTACGTCATGACTCCACGGGTAGTACCCCAGCTCACACACCATGAGATCATCTTCGGAAAGCGCTTCGTCCGACGAGAGAAAACAAAACAGGCTGACCGACGCATCGCTCCAATCCACGCTGCCGGCGTTGCGCAGAGTGGCGGACAGCTCCAGGCTGTCGTCGGGAGTCAGCGTGATGGCACCCCCCGTCACGTCGCCCTTGGTGGCCGTCAGAGAATCCACGACGAAGTCCGTCAGAGAAGGCGTCGTAATGGTCAACTCATAACTCTGCGCGGATGCGCTCCAGGCCTCCACATAAAGCAGTCCCGACCCACCCGCCGGAGCTAGCACGGTCACCCCAGCGTTGAAACTGCCGGCGGTCAGCGCGTTTCCTGATTCGTCGTAAACTTGCACTCCCGGCCCGTCAAAACGGTAATGCCGTCCCGCCACCCCTTGGAAGGCGAAGAAATCGCTGTCGCCCCGAACTTCGACCGTACCGGGAATGGCACTGCCAAGGCTGGCCGGGTCGCTCAGTTGATCGCCGGGGCCCACCAGAGACAAGAGGTTCGGATGGTCGTCATCACTGTATTCGGCGACATTTAAGGCATAGATCTCGCCGCCATATTCGGGATAAGCCACTTGCACCGCCAAGAAATAGTCTCCGTCGGCAGAGGGCGTGTATGTGAGAGCGTTGGTTCGCTGCCGCAGTACGGTCGCACCGTCGGTGCCGTACAGCGTCAATTTGGCGTCCTGCCAGTTTTTAGGCGAATAACCAACGCTATACCACTTGCCGCTTTGCAGAGAAACACGAAACACATCGATATCGACTCCCGTCTCAAGAAGGTGCCACGACGTACCCGGAGCAATGGCCAGAGCCGTGGCGGGCGTATCGCCCACATCATCGGCCGCCCGCAGCCCCGGTGCAGCCAATAACAGGCAGACCGCTAAGGCGCAGACAAGGTGGACCACAGGGGAAAAAACACGCGAAGGGGGGTGGGCGGTCGACATGGGGGGGGGAACCTTCCTTTCGGTCGTGCCTGATATAATCCACGTCATCGCGTCGAGAAATCCGGTCTCGCCAACCGGACCCGCAACGTCGACGGGCGACTCCGACACTCTTCCCCCACTGTCTCATCCCATACCCTTCAATGAGCGGCGGCAACCTCGAATCATAACAAGGATAAAATCAAAAAGCAAATGCGGACAACATAACCAACTGGGGAAAAGCCGGATCTGACCACTAGGGGTAGCCCCTGTGAATCCGGCCTTTCACTTCATGCACCAAACCTCAGTTTATGTGTCGCGGCACATACACTGGGTAACGTTGCCTTGGATATACGGCGTCTCCTTTAACGCTCAACGAGAACAACGGACGCAAACGTCGACTATTGAGTCCGCTCTAAAAAGTCGCAACCCTGTCCCGAACCTTGTCCCGAACCAATATCCTAAAACGAACTGAGCACGAAATGCGACGACGTTCGAGACAAAGTTGTCCATTTTTGCGAAATTCGCCTGCAGACTCAACATCTCGTGATTCCGCCTCATACGCTTCTCCATGATTCGGAAGCGACGAAGTTCCAGTGCACAATAGTTGTCCAGCAAGATGCCTCGTTAAACGTTTGGCGTTTCCCGTTCGCCCCTCGCAATACTTTAGACAACCATTAGGACCCTTTGGGCAGAAAAGGCAACAGCCTGAACAAATGATATTGAGGCTTGATTAGGCACAAATTGAAGTGCGAAATGTGAGATAATAGCTGGCGACCAAACGCTTCAGCGCGACTATAGTACTATATTTTCCGCGCTTTCACAGAATGGCAAACTTGAGGCTGCTCCAAAAAGATAAAACCCAGTCTCGAACCAAAATCCCAGACACGCTTGAGCACAAAATGGCAATCGGTTCGGGACAAAGTGTAGGGTTTTCCGAAAATTGTCACTTTTTAGAGCAGACTCAAAATTGGAACGTCCTGGTGTTGAGTTTTCAAGTGTCATGAAAACCAAGCACCCAACTCGTCGATCATCCGCCCGAGGCCGACAATTACGATCGGGCAAGGCCTGATAATAGTTGACACCTGGAATTCGATTACGAGCGCGATGACGATTTTTCCCTGAACCCTGAACCCCTGAACCACCGAAACCTCAACTGTACATAGTCATAGCCGTTGAACTCCGCCCCCATGACCCGACCCAAGCCCTTCAAATACATCCTCCTCTACGAGCAGCTTCGCGACAGCATCAAAACCGGCCAGTATGGGCCCGGCGACAAGCTGCCGTCCGAGCAGGAGCTGTCCCGCCGCAGCGGCCTGAACTACCACACCGTGCGGAAGTCGCTCAAGCTGCTGGAGGCCGACGGCCTGCTGACGCGTCGAGTGGGAACCGGAAGCTTCGTGCTGGCGCCGCTGCCGATCTCCGGCAAGCCGGAACCCGAGGGCGGCCAAAGGTCCCTTCGCAGCCTGGCGGTGCTGGTCGAACCCGACCCCGGCGTGTTCACCATGCGGCTGATCGAGGCCATGGACGCGGTCTGCCTTTCCAAGGGGCACGGCCTGAACCTCCGCCCCGTCCAACGGCTGGACGACTCGGCGCTGCGGGCCGTCAACCAGCTGAGGCGTCAGGGCAGCGCCGCCGTGATCGTGCCCCGCTTCGCCAAACCCGATCCCACCCTCGCCGCCCGCTTCGTGGCCGCCTGTCCGCTGCCGGTGGTCATCCCCGAACTCTTCCCCGGCCTGGAACGGAACTGCTGCTACCGCCCCGACTCCATCGGCTACCTCGACTACTCCCTCATGTCCCTGGCCTTTCTCCACTTCAAAAGCCACGGCTTCCGCCACATCGCCTACGTCGGGCCGCTGGCCGGACATTCCATTCCCGGAGACCGCCGGCTGGCCAGCTACCGGCAACTGACCGATCAGTTCGGCTTTCCGGTCTACGAGGGACTGGTCGGCGACTCCTTTGCCGAAGTCGACTCTCTCGTCACCCAATGGGAAACCCTCAAAGAGCGATTGGCGGTGGTCTGCTACGACGACCACCACGCCCTGCGCCTGATGACCTCCCTGCACAAGCACAACCTGCGCATCCCCGCGGACATCGCCGTTCTCGGTGTCAACAATTCACCCGAGTGCTTCACCTCCGACCCGCCGCTGAGCTCCATCGAATTCCCCTATGCCGAAATCGCCCGCGGCATGGTCGAGCACGCCCTCGCCCTCAGCGCCGGCGCCGCCAGGCAGATCCGCGCCACCAGCGCCGGCACCCTCGTCGTCCGGGACTCCTGCTCGGCATGATCATGATCAGATGCGAGCAAGCCAGTATCGCGGACGGAAACATCCCCCCTTTGCCGGAGTGCTGGCCTGCTAGTGGCGACTGGCCTTGATGGTGGCTTTCGAAGCCGCATAAAGGGCGGCGCGTTCTTTGCGGATCATGGCGTCGATGTCGATATCCGTGTAGTGCAGGTGGGATACCAGCGAACGCAGCACCTGCCGTTCGCCGCTGCTGACGTTGCCATCGGCCAGGCACATCCGAACCAGTAGACTCAGGAAGGCATTGCGGCTCTTCCAATCCTCGGCCTGAAACCGCGACATCTGTCCATTCTGTTGCACGTGGCGGACCATTTCAGACAGACGCTCTTCGGCAACGCCGTGTTTCGCGGCCATTTTCGTCAGCTGTTTTTGTTCGCGGGGGTCGATGGCGCCGTCGGCCAGCATGATGGCCACCACGCTCTGCAACATGGCGTCCTGTTCCTGGGGGGAGAGCAGAACCTCCGCCGATGGAGTTGCCTCGGCAGACTCGACAGCGGTTTGGGCAAAGCCGCTGAAGGGGGAGACCGATTCGAGCACCCAGGAATGACTGCCGTCGTTCTGAGGCATGCCGCAGTAGCGGCAGCTACCATCCTGCTCGGCCACCTGGGGCGCACCGCAGCCGGGACAGTGCAGCGAGGTCAACGCGGCCGTCTGAACACTTTTCACGCCGTGCTTGCGCACCAGCACATACTCCTGCCGCATCAGGTTCGAGCGTTCCCATTCCGGTTTGAACACCCCCGGCACCCGTCTCAGCTCGCGGTGCCCGGACCACTGCACCCGGACCCGCACCCGATCCAGACCTTCCGGCGCATCCCCAAGGGTCACCCCGGCCAGATCCACACTGCCAACGGCCGCATCCGCATAGACGCAACGCCGCCCCTTCTCATCCACCTGCCAGGCCGCCCGCTCCTTGGCCACAAACGCTGGCAGGGCCACCGCGTTCAAATAAGCGTCCGAACCGAAAAACTCGGCGGCCCGGTGATGCCAGAAGATGGCCGAGACCCGGTCCTCGATCGCCTGAGCATTGAAGCCGGGGTCAAGCTTCTGAAGTTCGGCCACCCCTTGAAGGCGCTGAACCGCATGGGAGGCCCAGGCTTCCTGCTGGGTAATCTCGCACAACACCCAGTCGTACTCGCCGGAGTTGATCAATGCCTGGCAGGACCCGCAGGTGATGGAGGTGGAAAGCGTCAACTGGGTTCCGCAATTGGGGCAATACCCTTCCAGCAGTCCGGGCCGAGCCAGGGTTTTGGCGCCGGGTCGGCGCAGAAATGTCCAGATCTCGGTGAATGGTTCCGGGCTGCCGTTTCCCTGCAGGCGGCGGCCACTGTCCAGGGCCACGGTCGTGTCGACCGCCTGCGCGGAAATCGCCAGGTGCAGGGTGTCGAAAAACCGGTCGGAGGCCGAGCCGACAAGCCGCGAATTCAGCACCCTGACCTCGCGCATGTCATTGCGGATTCCACTGCCCTTCTGCATCTCGATCTGCAGGGAGAAACGGTCGAAGACCCCATCGGAGAGAAAGTGCCGGACGGGGGTCATGTCCTGCTGGCTCCAGGCGGCCTGCACGGCCGGCAGCAGATCGCGGCACCTGGCCAGAAAGGCGTCGGCGTCGAACTCGGGATCTCGCTGCCGGATGCCTTCCAGGCCATTTTCAATGCGCATGGTGGAGTTGATGGCGTGGCTGCGCCGGATCGTGTGGG
>JBFJXC010000010.1:0-24561 GCA_041623325.1 Lentisphaeria bacterium
CCTTCTCAAGCGGCAAAAAGGCGGAAACAAATTCTACGACTACACCGGACTGGACCCGGCGCCGTTCCGGCTCCCAGGCTCATAATCCCGCTCAGCGGGATCGTAGGTTCAAATCCTGCCCCCGCTACCAATATCGAAAAGCCGGCCATCGTTTGGTCGGCTTTTCCATTTTCAGGGAGGGAGACGATGCCTGGCCAGCTTCCATACTTTTGCTATGTGCTGTGGTCTGAAAACGGCAGGTGCTTCTACACCGGCGTGACCGACGACCTGCAACGCCGGCTTCATGATCACAACTCGGGCCTCTCCAAGTGGACCAAGCGCTATGCAGGCTCCTGGCAGCGGCGATCCTCCCCCGCCCGTTCTGAATTGCCGCTTGGCACGAGAATGTAGACTTTGTCGTTGGCCCGAACCCGGCTTTCCAGCTTGACCGTCACGAGGCCGCGGCGGACCCTGTCGACCGGAACCTCATCCTGGCAAATCTGGTCAGCGGTGAAGGTTACCACACCAGTGGTCTCGCCCTGAACCATGAGCGAATCTCCCCTGCCAAAAAGATTGCTATCCACCCGGATCTCCGCAACGTGCGGTTTCTTGTAGTAGTTGGTGACAACGCCGACGACTTCTTTCCGCAGGCTGGCCATGCTTCCGCGCCCGCGGGTGAACTCCCCCACCGGTCGGCCAAAGTAGAATCCCGAGGAGAATTCCCGGTTGTAGACCGTTCCCAAGCGCTCGAGCAGCGAAGCCTTTAGCTCCGTATCCATCTCTCCGGCCAGACAGGCATCGACGGCCCGGCGATAGCACTCCACCACAGTCCGGACATATTCGGCGTTGCGACTGCGCCCCTCGATCTTCAAGGAGTCTACCCCAGCCTCTAGCACCTTTTCGATGAACGGAATGGTGCACAGGTCCTTGGCGGACATGACATAGTCCTGCCCGATGACAAATTCGTGCCCCTCCTCGACTTCCTTGATCAGATATTCCCGACGACAGTTCTGCAGGCAGCGCCCCCGGTTTCCCGAGCGACCAAACACCTCTTGGGATAGGTAGCAACGCCCCGAGACGCTCACACACATGGCCCCGTGCACAAAGGCCTCAATCTGGATGCCGGTGGCATCCTTGATGCGCCGGATGTCCTCCAGGGAGCACTCCCTGGCCAGAACAATGCGCTCGGCACCCAGATCGCGATAGAAAGCGGCGGCGCTGGAGTTGGAGATAGACACCTGGGTGGAAATATGGAAGGGGACACCGCGCTTCCGGCAAAGCTGCATTACCGCCGCATCCGAGCAAATCACCGCATCGACCTGGCCGGCGACCTCCGCCAGAACCTGATCAACTGCTTCCAGCTCCTCCTCGAATACAATGCAGTTCATGGCCAAATAGGCCTTGATGCCGTGATTCAGACACATCGCGCGGATACGTCCCACATCCTCCACAGAAAAGTTCACAGCCCCGCCCGCTCGCATATTGAACTGGTCCACCCCGAAGTATACAGCATCGCAACCGCCCTGAATGGCAGCGGTCAGACAGAGAAAATTACCGGCGGGGGCGAGAAGTTCAGGCATCATAGGAAAGGAGAAACGGGTAGATGGTACGGGCTTGACAACGAGTGATAACAAACTGAAACAACCACAAAGATAGCCGCAGACAAGGCGCTTTTCAAAAGCGGAAAGATGCAGGATTAGGGATATCCCATGCTGCAGCACAAGCCACCTATTACCAGAGGCCCAGCCCGGATCAACAGAGGAAAGAATTTGCACGATGAAGGCACGCTGCCAAAATATCGGCCACTCACTCCAATTGGGGCGCAAATTTCAGTCCTAGCTCACTCCGGCATTCATGCCGGAGGCGGGCCTGAACACTGAACAACTGGAACCTACCCCTCAGTCCGCCCCACGGCCCCGCAACCAACAGCCCTCCCCCCCCATGCAGATTGGGGAATCGGGAGTAAGTTACTTGGGAAGATGTCCCTCAGTTCATTATGTGAGATTTGCATTCGATGCTTCATGATCGCGACTACATGTATGACAGCCCACCGCCCCACGGCGGCCGACCAACCGGCAACTCGGTCATCATGCCCCTGATCTGGGCGAATATCATCGCCTACATCCTACAGACCATGACCGATCAGCACCTAACGGCTTATCTCGGGCTGAACGCCTACTACATCGCCCGGGGGCAAGTCTGGCGTCTGGCCACCTACATGTTCGCCCACGGCGGTTTCGGTCACATTCTGTTCAACATGTGGGGAGTATATCTGTTCGGACGCCTGCTGGAGAGCCGGATCGGGTCGCGGCGCTTCCTTCATCTCTACTTGGCCAGCGGCATTACCGGCGGCCTGGCCTGGCTGGTATTCAACTGGCATCCCCAGATTGAGCCCTACCGGCTTTACAACCATTACCTTAATTTCCATGGAGTGGTTGGGGCCAGCGGCGGGGTGTTCGGCATCATGATCGCCACGGCCATGATGTTTCCGAACCAGATGATCATGCTCCTGTTCCCGCCGATTCCCATGAAGCTCAAAACCTTTGCCCTGGTCTTCGGCGGAATCGAAGTACTGCAGGCCATCAGTCAGGGCGGCGGGCGCATCGCCCACATCGCCCACCTGGGCGGAGCCCTGGCAGGCTACCTGTACATTCGGCACTACTTCCGGGCTTCCTGGTCACCCTTCGACGTCTTCTCCAACCTGATGGCCGCCTGGAGCCAAAAGGCCGCAGAGAAAAAAAGGCGCGGATTCAAAGTCCACCGAAACCAGGATGAATCCCCCTATGACCGGTCCAGCCTCAGCCAGGAAGTGGACCGAATCCTGGACAAGGTCGGCAATCAGGGCTTGCAAAGCCTCACCAAGGCCGAGCGTCGAACTCTGGAGGAAGCCCGCCAGCGCCTGCGGCACCTCTGACTCAATATTTTTTCCAGATTTGCAACTTCTGAATTCAACAACCGACGGACGACAGATCATGGCAGACCTCAGCGTCAAACTTGGCAACATCACCCTTCGCAACCCAGTCATAACCGCCTCCGGAACCTTCGGCTATGGCCGGGAATACGGTAGCCTGGTGCCTCTGGACCGCTTGGGTGGCATTACCGTCAAAGGGGTCTCCCCTTTTCCCTCCCATGGGAACCCCACTCCACGGACGGCCGAAGTCTTCGGAGGCATGCTCAACGCCATCGGCCTACAAAACCCAGGCATCGAGAAATTCATCAAACACCCGGACTACCTGCCATTCCTGCGCACGGTGCAGACCGCGGTGTTCGTCAACATCTGGGGCCGTTCCGTTGAGGACTACGCCGAAGTGGCCCGACGGCTGGATGCCGAATCCGCGGGCATTGCGGGCTTGGAAATAAACATTTCCTGCCCCAACATCAAGGAAGGCGGCATCAGCTTCGGCACAGATCTGAAATTGGCCGCCCGCGTCATCGGCGAGGTGCGCAAAGCCACCCGCCTGCCGTTAATCACCAAGCTCAGCCCGAATGTGTCCAACATCGGCGCCTTCGCCCGCTGCGTGGTCGAGGCCGGAAGCGACATGATCTCCCTGATCAACACCCTGCCCGCCATGGCCATCGACATCGAGACCCGCCGCCCCAAACTGGCAAACATCACCGGAGGCCTCAGCGGGCCGGCCATCAAACCTGTGGCCATCCGCATGGTCTACGACGTGGCCCAGGCCGTTGACGTGCCCATCATCGGCATGGGAGGCATCCGCACCGCAGAGGACGCGATCGAATTCCTGCTGGCCGGGGCAGACGCCGTCGCGGTTGGCACGACCATCTTCAGCGACCCCGAGGCCCTGCTTGACATTGTCGCTGGCATCGAGTCCTACCTGAACCGGCACGGCATCGGCAGCGTCGGGGAAATTGTCGGAAAAGTCGACGCGTAAGCTGGAACCCGAAAGGCCGACAGTCCGGACAGCCCTGAATGGCGCAACGCCGGAAATCGCATCCTGGCATTTTCAACGATACGGATTCAAACCTGCCCCAGTCAGCCGGATTTCGGTCCTGCATACGCAGAGCGGCCGCCCACATCGTCCCCGAGGTTTAGGCGGACGGCTCAGCGAGCGTCAACGCCGCTGTCGAACAAGTCTGAGGGAACCGGGCGATCCTCGCGGTTGAAAACCTCGACCTCCTCAAAACGGATCCTAGTCTTCCAGCCTTTGCCGCTCAGTCGGACATGCTTGGTGAACCAAAAGCCGCCTGGCTGCTTCCGGAAGTCGGTAAACTCCAACTGCCGGCTGGGTTCCTCACCATCCGCCTCATACCAGCAGACCTTCAAGGGGAAAAAATACTTATCCGAGAACCAGCCCACGGCAACCTCTCCACTGCGGGGATGGACCAGGCGAAGCACCCGGCAGGACTGGCCGCGCAACCGCTGGCCGGGCAGCTCCTCATCCACATTCCAATACAGGAACGAAAAGGTAAAATCCTCAGGCTTCACCCCGAAATCAGTCAGGTCCAGGGCGTCCTCGTGTTCGGGCCTCTCCACCCGCACATCCGGAACGGCCGCGGAATAGGCCTGAGAGATGCGATAGCAATTCACGGCCCCAAGCACAAGCTGAGCCGCCATCCCGTGAGGACTAAAGCGCAATGCCAAACTCAGAGGCTCATTACGGTGCTTCAAATCACCTTTCGTGGCAATACTCCCGCTCAAACGCCCCCAGGCATCGGAACGGAACGGACGCCTCACCTCACGCAAGAATTGCTGCCCGGAAAGCGGCTCACTAGCTTCAGCCGTTGCCGATCGGACCAACGAGGGGAACAGGATGATCATCGCGGCCATCGCAGCGGGCGGCCATCTCAAACAACGTTTCATAAACTGCCACCCATGTTCAGCGATCACCGGCTGGATCCACGGCCACCGCCTCAATCTCCACAAGACCATTGCGGGGCAGAGCAGCCACGGCCACACAAGCCCGGGACGGGTATGGGGCGGACACAAATCCAGCGTAAATCTGATTGACTTCGCCAAAATCGGCCATGTCGCTCAGATAGATCGTGGTTCTGACCACCGTCGACCAGTCCAGACCGGCTGCCTCCAAAATCGCCCCGACATTCTGCATGGCACGAGCGGCCTGGGCACCGGCCCCGCCGGAGACCATCTCCCCGGAATCGGGATCCAAGCCAAGCTGACCACTAATATAGAGCGTGTGCCCGGTGCGCACCCCCTGGGAATACGGCCCAATAGCCGCCGGGGCCGCCCCTGACAACACGGCTGCCTTCACCTGAGTCATCGATCCACCCTTCCGTCAAAAACCGCTTAAATACATCCTCTTCCGCATAGAAATTTCATATTGCCTGACTATAGTACGACACAGAGGTTTTATAAATGGCACCCAGAACTTTATCCTCCACGTGGAAGCAATTCGAGCGACTCGTCGGCAAATACACGGCGCAGCCGCAGCCGGCTGACACGGCGACGGCTCAGCTCGACGACCTGGTCCGGCGCACCAATTCTTCCAAGATCAACACGGCCCTATCCACCCTGTTTGTGGAGCCCTACCCCGACATGGCCGAAGTTTCCGTGCTTTTCGCCGCCAGCGGCGAGGACGGCTATCCAGACTGGACGACCACTTTCTCGTCTCAAGACAAAGCCATTCTTGTCAATCCGGTAGGCGTTCTCAAATTCTGCCAAAAGTGCCAGGAGGCGGCAGAACAACTGGCAACGGCAACCGCCCGGGAGAACTTCCTGACCTACCGCTACCACGCCTACCTGGGCGAGCTTGGCAAACTGCCGAGCCAGTACATGCTTTTTCTGCTGGTGCTCCAAGAGGTCGCCAACACCCGTCGAATCACCGAGGTTGAAAAGAAGGGGGGAGGCAAGGAAAGAGCCGAAGACGAGACTTACATCAACCTGCTCTGGGCCTTCAAGGAGCTGGAAACCTTCTACCGCGCCAACAGCGGAATGAACCTGCGTTCCGAATACGGCATTCTCTGGCATGAATGCGATTGGGCCTGCGGCAACTAGCCAGCCGCCCCGCCTCAAAGCTTAATCAGCAGGGCTGTCTCGTCGCAACACGCCAGCTTCGAACACTTCCGGCAGTCACTCCACACTTTCTGGGGAAACATCTCCTTGTCCACAACCACAAACCCCAGACGTTCGAAAAGGTGGGGTCTCAAGGTCAGAGCGAACACCCGATTGGCCTGGCGCCGAACAGCATGTTCCAAGGCGGCCTGAACCAATTTGGATCCCAGACCGTGCCCCGACCATCCTGACTCCACTGCCAAGGACCTGACCTCTTCCAGGCCATCCCCGAAATCCCGCAGGGCCACGCAGCCAACCACGCGGTCGCCAGCCTTGGCCACGGTAAAGTTGGCAATGTACTGTCCGATCTCCTCGGCCGTTCTGGCCAGAACCAGCTCCTGCCGAGCATACGGTTCCAGCAAGTCCACAATCGGCCGAACATCTTCAGGTCCGGCCGGCACCAAGATTACCGCAGCTGCCGTCGTGTCCGCCATGGCCTAGACCGTTTCCTCGAAGACGCCCATCTGGCGGAATTTCTCGTAACGCTGAACGCAAAGTTGCGTTTCGGACAACTTCTCCAGCTCCTCCAAATGCCGCTCCAATGCCTGGCCAAGAAGTTCGGCTGCCTTCTGGCAGTCGCTGTGGGCGCCTCCGACCGGCTCAGGAACGATCTCGTCCACCAATCCCAGCCGGTGCAAGTCGGGACCCGTGATTTTCAAGGCCGCGGCCGCATCGGGGGCCCGGGCACCGTCGCGCCACAGGATGGCCGCGCATCCCTCGGGCGTGATGACCGAGTAATAGGCATATTCCATGATCAAAACCCGGTTGCCAACCCCGATTCCCAGCGCCCCTCCACTGCCCCCCTCGCCTGTCACCACCACCACGACCGGGACCTTCAGCTTGAACATATCCCGCAGGTTGACCGCAATGGCTTCGCCAATGTGCCGCTCTTCCGAAGCCAGCCCGGGATAGGCCCCCGGCGTATCCACCAGGCAGACGATCGGAACGTCAGCCTTGTCCGCCAACTGCATCAGCCGCATGGCCTTCCGGTAACCTTCGGGATGGGCGCTGCCGAAGTTATAGCGCACATTCTCGTTCAGATTACGGCCCTTCTGGGTCCCAATCACCATCACCTTGCGGCCTCCCAGTTTTGCAAAGCCACCGATAATCGCCTTATCGTCGGCGTAGCGCCGGTCTCCGTGCAACTCCAAAAAGTCCTCAAATAGCAGCTTGATGTAATCGCGCGGATACGGGCGGTCGGGGTGCCGGGCCAGCTGCACTCGCTGCCATGCCGTCAGGTTGCTGAACACCGCCTCGCGAGCCGCACAGATCCGCTCCTTGAGCGACTCAAGCCCCTGGGCCACGTCAACATCGTGAGTGCGGCTGAACTCCTCCAGCTCGGCTAACTTCGCTTCCAGCGCATGAACTGGCTTCTCGAATTCCAAAATGGTGGCCATAGCTATTCGTCCTTGATTACAACTTTGATACCGATCGGCACAATGTCGAAAAGTTCATTGACTTCTTCGTTACGCATACGCACACAGCCCTGACTAGCGGGAGTTCCGACCGTTTCCGGTTGCCATGTCCCGTGAATGCCATACCCTTTCCAGGCAGGGTTGGTCCCCTCCACCGGCACCAAGCCCAGCCAGCGGGTGCCCAGCACATTCTGAGGATCCCCATAGGGAATCACCTTGCCTGGCGGAGTCCACACCGGCTCTTTCAATTTATTCTCTACTTGGAAAATGCCCACCGGTGTCCGGTTCTGCCGGCCGATCCCTACGGTGTAAAGTTTGAACAACTGATCGCCATCTTGCAACAGAAGCACGAAGTGGGATTTCAGAACCGTTATATTCCAGTCGGCCTGGTAAACCCTCAATACATTGCCCGGATAGATCAGCGGGTTGGTCGGGTCGATGCGGTTACCCCGCTGAAGAGCCGCCACCGTGGTTTTGAAGCGACGCGCGATTTTTTCTAGGGAGTCCCCCTTGGCGACAATGTAGCTGAGCTTCTCGGGGGCCGGCGCATCGCTGTTAATCAACACCGTATTGACTTGGCTGACCACATCCGCCGCCCGCCTCCACAGAGGCGTAAGCGGCTGCGCACTCAAGTCGTTCAAAACCGCCTGGGCCAGATTCCGGGCCGCCACCAGATTCTCGTTGCGAAAGTGCAGTTCAGCCTGGGCCAGTTTCCGGATCAACATGGTTTCCTGGTCCGAAACCGGCGCCGGTGCCGGGGTAGCCGGGGCACTCTGCCGGCCCCCGGCGGCCGACGGAGCTTCAGCTGCAGGCGCACCGGGCGCTTCATCCGTGCCCACCGCGGACCTGCCGACCTGGCGAACCCCGGCCGTCCAACTGTCGGGCAAGTGGCGCCACACCAGGTAGCCGCAGCCAAACAACAACAGAAACGCGAGCGTCAGGAGGGGAACTTTATAGTACCAATACATTCATCTATCCTCTGGCAGAAACTACACCGCCCCCTTCCCCAGCTCCTGGCACAAATAGGCCATGTCCGGAAAACGGTTTTCGGGGTCTTTCTCCAAACATCGCATGATCACCCAGGCTAGCCGGGGCGTCAAATCCGGATTGATCATCAAGGGATCGATAATCTTGTACGACTTGCTGAGCTGCCGGCTGCGTTCCTGCCTGCTATCCTCTCCCGGAAAGGGAGACTGACCAGTCACCAGGCAGTAGGCCATCACCCCGAAGGCGAACATGTCGGACATGATACTGACGCTGCCGCTGATCACCTGCTCTGGCGGCATATAGCGCAACGTGCCGGACCGGCGTGGGTCGCGCCTCACCGTCTGCGGAATACTCAAATCAAAATCCGTCAACTTCACCCTCAGCGCATCCCCGGTGGTGTCGACCAAAAAATTGGAGGCCTTCACATCCAGATGAAGAATGCCCTGACTGTGCACGTAGCTGAGGGCCGTGGCGCACTGCCGCAGAATTTCCAGTCGGTTCTGACGGACCACCGGATCACGTTTGGTGATCAAATCCTGCAGATTGGAGCCGGGCACGTACTCGATGACCTCGTAGGGCAGCAGCCTCAGGGATCGGCGACTGAGAGACGCGCAGATGTTGGGGTGCGACGACAGTTTGACCCGGACGCGGGTACCGTAACTGAACTTTCGACGCATGCGCATGTTATAGCGATGCTCCGCCAACAACTCGCGCAAGACCACCTGCCTGCCGTCGGGCGCCGTCGCCAAGGTCAAGCTTGCAATCCCCCCCCGAACCACCAACCTGACCGCCTCCAGTTTACTTTTCCGTATTGCCAATTGCAGACGCCTTCCTGCTCCCTTCCCCAGCCAAACGCACCCGGACCAGCCGGTCTTCTGCCGAAGTCATGATTTCCAATCCCGCTCCCCAGCCGCACCCCTGGCACACCGAGGCCGCCATCCCTGCAGCCAGTTAGTCTTTGAGGTTCAAACGTCCTCCTGCCAGGATCATGCGGATATCCTCGTCAGACAAGGTGTGCCCGCATTGAAAAGTGAAACACTGGCCCGCGGCCCCCGTCACCTCGACGGTCACCGCCTCGCCTACCTTCAGCTGATGCCTGACATCCCGGATGAAAATCCGGTCGCCCTTTTTCAGTTTGTCATAGTCGGCCTGGTCCTTGAACAACAAAGGCAGAATTCCGAAGTTCACCAGATTGGCGGCATGGATACGCTCGATGCTGCGGGCGATCACGGCGCCGACTCCCAGGTACATCGGGCAGATGGCGGCGTGCTCGCGAGAGGAGCCCTGGCCGTAGCTCTCGCCAGCGACCACCACGCCTTGGCGACCAGAATCCCGCACGGCAATGGCACAATCGGCAAAGGTCGGCTGGCCTTCCTCATTAAAACAGTTGAAAACCACCTTGGCGTATTCGGGAATATTGCTGCGCAACTTCAGGAAGGTGCCCGCGGGCATGATATGGTCGGTGGTGATCTTGTCACCGAGGTGCAGAAGCACTTCGCCGTCAAGATCGTCCACCAGTTCCGTGCAGTGCGGGGGAGTGCCGATGGTGCGCTTGCGCACAATCTCGACCCGAGTGCCTGCCGGAGGGGGCTCGATGATCATGGAATCGTCGATGGCGAACGCTTCGGGCAGATGCCATTCCGGGTAGGGAAGGCCCAGAGAGGTCGGGTCGGTGAACATGCCGTTAATGGCGGTGGCAATGGCCGTTTCCGGGCTGACCAGATAAGCCTGATCGCCCTTGGTGCCGGTGCGGCCGGCAAAGTTGCGGTTGAAAGTCCGGACTGAAACGGTATCGTCGGCCGGACTGCTGCCCTGGCCAATGCACGGCCCACAGGCCGATTCCAGGATCCGCGCACCGGCGTCGATCATAGTTTTCAAGCAGCCGTTCGCGGCCAGCATGCTCATCACCTGACGGCTACCGGGCGCGATCAGCAGAGAGCAGGCCGGGTGAACGCGGCGGCCCTCCAGCACACGGGCAACCAGCATCAGGTCCTTCAACGAGCTGTTGGTGCAGGACCCGATAATCACCTGGTTCACTTCAACTCCGGACAAATCGGCCACGGGACGGATATTGTCCGGGCTGGACGGACAGGCGGCCAGCGGCTTCAGTTCGGAAAGATTGATCCGAATGATGCGGTCGTATACGGCATCGGCGTCGGCCTTCAGCTCCTGCCAGGCATCCTCACGCCCCTGCGCCTTGAGAAACTGCCGGGTCCCGTCGTCGGAGGGAAACACCGAGCCGGTCACCCCGAGTTCGGCCCCCATGTTGGTCACCGTGGCCCGCTCGGGCACGGAGAGGGTTTCAACCCCGGGGCCGAAGTACTCGACGGCGGTCCCAACATTGCCCTTGCTGCTCAGAATAGACAGCAGGTGGAGAATGATATCTTTGGCCGCGACCCAGGCGGGCAGCTGTCCGGTCAACTCGACCCCGACAACGCGGGGCATGGTCATCTTGAACGGGGCTCCGGCCATGGCCGAGGCCACGTCCAGGCCGCCGGCGCCGATAGCCAGCATCCCGATTCCACCGTTGGTGGGGGTATGGGAATCGGACCCGAGAAGCGTCTTGCCGGGCACCCCGAAACGCTCGAGGTGAACTTGGTGACAGATCCCGTTGCCGGGACGGGAGAAGTGGACACCCTTGGCCGCGGCCACGCTCTGAAGGTACAGATGATCGTTATGGTTTTCCGGGCCGAACTGGCTGGTGTTGTGGTCCACGTACTGAACGCTCAGTTCCGTCTTGATCCGATCCACCCCCATGGCCTCCAATTCCAAAAAGGCCATCGTGCCGGTGGCATCCTGCAACAGGGTCTGGTCAATGCGGATCTTGATTTCATGACCAGGCGTTGCCTCGCCAGACACCAGGTGGGCGCCAATGATTTTTTCGATCAGGGTCTTTCCGGCCATGCGAGCTTCTTCCTGTCCTGCGGCATCTTGGTCTGAACTACGCGAAGCAACCGCGCCCGAGATTCCGAACGCCGTCGCAATCGATGCAAACAAGCCGCAGGCAACAGGCATAATACCCTGCCTGCGGCTTTGAATTCAACTCATTAACTTAGCAACCGTAGCGGGCGTTGTCACCCAGCATCTCTTCGATTCTGAGGAGCTGGTTGTACTTGGCGATACGGTCGCTGCGGCTCATGGAACCGGTCTTGATCTGACCGGCGTTCACGGCCACGGCGATGTCGGCGATGGTGGTATCCTCGGTTTCGCCGGACCGGTGACTGACCACGGCGGTGTAGCCGGCCTTGTGGGCCATCTCGATGGTGTCCAGCGTCTCGGTCAGGGTCCCGATCTGGTTGACCTTGATCAGGATGGAGTTGGCGCAACCTTCGGTGATACCCCGCTTGAGGTACTCGACGTTGGTCACGAACAGGTCGTCGCCGACCAACTGGCACTTGCTGCCGATCTTGTCGGTCAGAATTTTCCACCCGGCCCAGTCGTGTTCGTCCATACCGTCTTCGATGGAGTCGATCGGGTACTTGCCGATGAGTTCAGCCAAGTAGTCGGCCTGCTCTTCAGAGCTGCGGACAGCGCCCGTTTCGCCTTCGAACTTGGTGTAGTCGTACTTGCCATCCTTGAAGAACTCCGAGGAGGCGCAGTCCAAAGCGATTTTGACGTCCTCTCCAGGCTTGTAACCGGCCGCCTTGATGGCGGCGATGATGCTGTCCAGAGCTTCTTCGGTCCCGCCGGAGAAGTTGGGGGCGAAGCCGCCTTCGTCGCCGACGGCGGTGCTCAGGCCTTTGCCCTTGATGATGTTCTTGAGGTTGTGGAAGACTTCCGCCCCCATGCGCAGACCTTCACGGAAGGAGGAAGCACCCACGGGCCGGATCATGAACTCCTGGAAGGCAATCGGAGCGTCGGAGTGGGAACCGCCGTTGATGATGTTCATCATCGGAACCGGCAGAACCTTGGCGTTGGTGCCGCCCAGATAGCGGAACAGGGGCATTTCCAGGGCGTTGGCCGCCGCGTGCGCCACCGCCAGGGAAACCCCCAGCATGGCGTTGGCACCCAGGTTGCTTTTGGTGGCCGTGCCGTCCAGTTCCAGCATCAGATTGTCGATGCCGACCTGATCCAAAGCGTCCATGCCTTCGATTTCCGGGAAGATCTTCTCGTTGACATTCTCGACGGCTTTGAGCACGCCCTTGCCCAGGTAGCGGGACTTGTCGCCATCGCGCAACTCCAGCGCTTCGTTCACGCCGGTGGAAGCGCCCGACGGCACCGCCGCGCGGCCGACCACGCCATTTTCCAGAGTCACTTCGACCTCAACCGTCGGATTGCCACGACTGTCGATAATCTCGCGTGCCATCACGTCATAAATCGTCGTCATCTGTCTCGTCTCCTTTGTCCTTGCTTCTACTCCCAGACCGAGTGTCTGATTGCCACCGCAACAAAAATATAAGCCGCTAATTTACATGATCGGGACCGATTCACAAGCCGCCGGGCGGCGACTACCCCGGCCCTGCTGGCTGGCAGGCAGCCCGGAGAAGAGGTATATTGACCGCTGCATTTTTCACGTGCAATAGCCGAGTGCAACGGCAACATCCACGGACCCCTTAGCTAGAAGGTACTCGCCCATGAAAGTCGTGCTGGCATACTCCGGTGGCCTTGATACCACTGTGCTACTCACCTGGTTGCAGGAAACCTACAATGCCCAAGTCATCTGCTACTGCGCCAATGTCGGCCAGGAGGAGGAGCTCGACGGCTTGCAGGAAAAGGCTCTCAAGCACGGGGCGGTCAAGTGCTACGTCGACGATGTGCAGGAAGCCTTCGCCGCGGACTACATCTATCCGATGATGCAGGCCAACGCCATCTACGAGGGCACCTACCTGCTGGGCACTTCCATCGCCCGCCCGCTCATCGCCAAGCGCATGATCGACATCGCCAAGGCCGAAGGTGCCGAAGCCATTTGCCACGGTGCCACCGGCAAGGGCAACGACCAGGTGCGCTTCGAGCTGACCGCCTACGCCCTCAAGCCCGACATCAAGGTCATCGCCCCCTGGCGCATGCCCCAGGATTTCCCCTTTCAGGGACGCACCGACATGATCAACTACCTCAAGGAAAAGGGCATCCCGACAACCGTTTCGGCCTCCAAGCCCTACAGCATGGACCGCAACATGCTCCACATCAGCTTCGAAGGCGGCATCCTGGAGGACCCTTGGAACGAGCCCGACGAAAACATGTGGTGTATGACCAAGCCGCTCAGCCAGGCCGCCGACACCCCCGAGTACGTCACCATCGGCTTCGAAAAAGGCATCCCGGTCGCCGTCAACGGCCAGACGCTCGGCGCCGCCGCCCTGCTCAAAAAACTCAACGCCCTCGGCTGCGAGCACGCCGTCGGCCGCATCGACATTGTCGAAAACCGCTTCACCGGCATGAAGGACCGCGGCGTGTATGAAACGCCCGGCGGCACCATCCTGCACCACGCGCACCGGGCGCTGGAATCCATCTGCATGGACCGCGAAACCATGCACCTGCGCGACGGCTTCATACCCAAATACGCGGAACTGGTCTACAACGGCTTCTGGTTCGCACCCGAGCGCGAAATGCTGCAGGCGGCCATAACCAAAAGCCAGGAGACCGTTACCGGCGAGGTTCGCCTCAAGCTCTACAAGGGTGCCGTGCACGTTTGCGGCCGACGTTCGCCATTCTCGTTGTACAATCCCGAGCTGGTGAGCTTCGACGAGCATGGCGGCTACGACCAGACCGACGCCACCGGCTTTATCAAACTGAACGCTTTGCGCTTGCGGGTGCGGGCCATGAGCCAGAAAGCCGAGTAGGCTACCAACCTAAACCGGAGGCTGCCCAGACACGGTTGGGCAGCTTCCGGGAAACCAGGGGACACTATGGACGTTCAACTCCTGAAAAGTAAGATCCACAAGGCGACGATCACCTTCTGCGACTTGCATTACGAAGGCAGCCTGGCCATCGACCTGGATCTGATGGACGCCTGCGGCATGCTTCCCTACGAACGCATCTTGGTGGTCAACGCCAACAACGGCGAGCGGCTGGAGACCTACGCCATCCCCGCCGAACGCGGCAGCAAGATTTTCGGTCTCAACGGCGCGGCGACTAGACGCGGGATCGTCGGGGATCGCCTGACCATCATGAGTTTCGCCAGCATTCCGGTCGAAACCGCCTCCGCCCACAAGCCCACGGTCATTGTCCTGGACGAGGCGAACGAGATCGTCGAGCGCAAATAGAGCGCTTTCCCAAGCCTAGGACAGGAGCAGGGAGCGGGGGGCCTGAAAGCCGAACCGGCACTGGGCCCCCGTCAAATTTGGGCTTCGGCCGCCCCCTCCCCTCATTTCAGCTTACAAACTAGACCGGTCAATGATGCGGTCCGGGGTGACCTCCAGGACGCGGGTGGCCAGAGTGCTGATCATCCGATGGTCGTGCGAAACGAAAACGACCGTGTTCTTGAAGAGGGACAAGGCGAAGTTCAAGGACTCGATCGATTCCAGGTCGAGATGGTTGGTGGGTTCGTCCAGAAACAGCACGTTGCCGGATTCCAGCAGCATCTTGGCCAGAATCAGCCGAGCCTTCTCGCCGCCGCTGAGCACGGAAATTTGCTTGAAGACATCGTCCCGGCTGAAGAGCATCCTCCCCATGAAGGAGCGCAGATCGGTCTCGCTGGCCGGTTCCGCGGAGAAGCCGCCCAGCCAATCCAGGGCCTTGGCGTCCATGTCCAGAATCTCGCCGGGTTCCTGCGGGAACACACTCAGCTGGACAGTCTCGCCAAAGGTGACCGAGCCGGTGTCCGGCTCGAGCAGTCCGGCCATGACCTTGAGCAAGGTGGTCTTGCCGACCCCGTTGCGGCCGACGATGGCCACCTTCTCCTCAGGCCCGATGGTGCAGGAAAAGTCCCGAAACAACGGGGTGTCGTAGCCCTTGGAAACGTTGGATAATTCGATCACCTTGTCGCCGAGCCGGTTGCGAGGGCTGAAGCGGATAAAGGGCGAAACTCGCGAACTGGGTTTGACCTTCTCGACCGTCAGCTTACCCAGCTGTTTCTGGCGCGACGTCGCCTGCTTGGCCTTGGAGGCGTTGGCACTGAAGCGGGCGATAAAGGTCTTGAGTTCGTGGATGCGCTTCTCGATTTTCTGATTGTGCTTGGCCTGAAGCTCCCGGGCCTCGAGACTGGCAATGGTAAAATCGTCGTAGTTGCCGGTGAACATGCGAATTTCGTGAAAGTCCAAGTCCGCGATGTTGGTGCAGACTTGATTCAGAAAGAAGCGGTCATGGGAAATGACGATGACCGTCCCCTCGTAGCGATTGAGAAAATCCACCAGCCACTCGATGGACTCCATATCCAGATGATTGGTCGGCTCGTCCAGCAGCAGGATGTCCGGCCGCCCGAACAACACTTGGGCCAGCAGCACCCTCAGTTTGAAACCGCCCTGCAGAGTTGCCATCTTGTTGGTGAAAACATCCTCGCCGAACCCCAGACCGGCCAGCAGCTTGGCCGCATCCGTCTCCATCGTATAGCCGCCGGCGTGTTCGAACTCCTCCTCAATCTCGTTGCACCGGGCCTCCTCCTCCTCCGTCAGCTCGGTCTGGGAGTAGAGATACTCCCGTTCCCGGTGCACGTCCCAAAGGGTCTTGTTGCCCATGTAGACCGTATCCAGGATGGACACCTCGTCGAACTCCGCATGATCCTGGCGCAGGAACCCAAGGGTGCAACCCTTTTCGACGAAAACCTCTCCCTGAGAAGGCGGAATAATGCCGGCAAGAATCTTCACAAAGGTGGACTTGCCGGAGCCGTTGGCACCGATCAGGCCGTAGCGCATACCCGGGGAGAACTTAACCGTCACGTCCTCGAACAGGGTATCCTGGCCGTATCTCATGGTCAGCTGGGATGTCGAAATCATAACCTATATCCAATTGCTTAACGATTCAGGGGCGATTCAATCAGTCATCCTCATCCAAAAGGATGGTCGGCAAAGGTCCGATCTGCTCCTCGGCTTGCGGATCCATACTGGCATCGTAGCCAGGCTGTTCCAGCCGCGGCGAGCCACTGATCGGGATGAAGCGGCGCGACACGAATGTCGGGTGTGGACTAAACAGATCCTGCAACATTTCCTCCAACTGCTCGTTGGTCAGAACCTTTTGGGTTTCCTTGAAGTAAATGTCGATATCCGTGGCCAGATCCTCGCAGCTCTGATAGCGCTCGTCCGGATTCTCCCGCAAGCATAGCTCGCAAATGTGGGCCAGACGAGGGGTGACCTTCTTCAGATGGGAAAGCGGCGAGCGCGTCATCTTGCGCCGGATGCGCTCCCGGCTGCGCTCCAGCCGCATTTCGGCCCCGAAACGGTCGTTGTTGGTGAACAGGTAGTACATCAGCAGGCCGATATTGTAGATATCCGAGCGCTTGTCCAGCCGCGCCCCGTCCATCTGCTCGGGAGAGCAGTACAGCATCTTGCCCGCCTTCAACCAGACATCCGTCCTGGCCTGCTTGACCGCCACGGCAATGCCAAAATCGGCCACCTTCACCCGTCCGAAACGGTCGATGAGGATATTCTCGGGAGACACATCCCGGTGCACCAATCCGATATGCTCGTTGTTCTCATCGTGATACTCGTGCACATAGTTCAGGCCACGGGCCACGCGCGCGATGATGAACATGGCCAGGTCGTGATTCAGGGTAATGCCCAGCTCGCGCAGACGGTTCACCAACTCCCGCAAATTCCAGCCGTCGATGTACTGCATGACGGCGTAGTACATCTTGTGCTCGTGCGGACGCCGGCGGGTTATTTTGGTCACCTTGGGGGGAATGACACTCAGCGTCTCGGACTCCAAACGGTAAATCGGCACCAGATTCGGGTGATTGAACAGGATGCTCAACTGCACCTCGTTCAAAAATTGCTCCAGCCGCCTGGGGTCCAGACTGTCCTTCACGAACTTCAACACCACGGGCCGCTTCAGGTTACCGGAGCTGTATTCGTTGGCAAGGCAGGTCACCCCCATGCCGCCTTCGCCCAGCACCCGCTGGATATCGTAGCGGCTCTGGGAGAACAGAACCGTGCCGGGTGTCCGCACTTCCACCTCTTGCTCGGCAATCAGCTTGCGGATGTCCTCGGATGTGAAACTCATCGATTGTACCCTGAAAAAACCATTTTGTACCAGCCTAAACGCCAGCTGCATAAGATATCATCGGGCAGGGATATCTCAACGGCAGACGCGACAAAATATGACAATCCGGACGGATCTGGGACCGTGAAGGGGTAACTCCCCCCGCCTACTGGCTGTAGCCCCAGTCCAGCAGGTCCGCCACCAGGCCGTTGCGAGCCTTGGAGGAAGGACAACCGGTGACGACCGCGACCAGGATGCGGCCGTTGCGCTCGCAGGTGGCGGCCACGCAAAACTTGGAACGCTCCGTGTAGCCGGTCTTCATGCCGTTGACGCCCGCCACGGCCCGAACCAGCCGGTTCCGGTTGACTAGCTGGAACGGCTTGGAGTCCTGCCGGATGTAGGTCAGCCAAGTTGAACTATGGCGCACGGCAGCCGGATGCTTCAGAAGCGTCCCCGCCAGAAACGCCAGCTCCAGGGCACTGCCCTGGTTGTCCCGGCCAGGGGAGGAGGCCGGCAGACCGTGTGGATTACTGAACACCATGGTCTTGAGCCCCAACTCTCCGGCTCTCTGGTTCATGCGCCCCACGAACCGGTCCACATCCCCCCCTCCCAGATATTCGCCGACCAGGTAGGCGGCGTCGTTAGCACTGAAAATCATGATGCATTTCAGCAGATCGTCCAGCGAAAAGCTCTCGCGGGGGTCCAGGTAGACCTGGCTGCCGCCGACCTTGGAGGCGGCGCGGCTGACCTGCACCTGGGTCTCAAGGCTCACAGTGGGGTCGGCAGCGACCGTCTCCATGAGCAAAAGCGCGGTCATCATCTTGGTCAGAGAGGCCATCGGCACGGCCTCGGTCATGCGTTGGGACCACAGGATGCGACGCGCCTGCCAATCAATCAGCACCCCGGTCTGGCACACTGCCGCCTTAGTCGCCAGGGCGGGCGGCAACTGGAGCCCAGCCCCGGAAAAGGTGCTGGCGGTCAAGCCATGCCCGTCCGAACGGGAGGGAGGCCGTTTGTTTTCTTCCGCGCCGGCGGCGACGGGCCCCGGGTTGGAATCGGCCGGAACCGCTTGGACGCTTTCCTGGCTTGAAGGGGCCAACTGTTCACGTGAGGATGGCTTCCGACACCGGCCGGTCAACAAGCCCAACAACAGCAGGTGGGCCAGAACAACCAATATGACAACACGAAACTTCATGACCGGGACCGGCGTTTCCGGCGTGAGCGTCTGCCGCGCCTGCCATGCTCCTCCACTGGAGAATGATGCTCGTGCCTGGGTTCGGGCTCAGGCCAGAAATCAAGCTGGTCCTGAGGCCACCCCAAGGCTTTGCCCACGACCAGGAAGAGTTCTCGCGCATACTTGTACTCGGGATGATGCATGAGCTTATTCATGCGCTTGCACTCCCGGAAACGGGGAAGCAACAAAAACAGGTCGCGAACCCGGGCGCTCAGCACGCGCGGCGGCTGAAACGGCGAGAAGAAATTCGCAATCACATCGCGACAGGGACGCTCCAAGCCGGAACCATGCTCCCAAAGCCCGTCAAAATCCCCCTGGCTCAATTCATGGATAACGGGAATGGCACAGACCGTGGCCAGGGCCAGCGTTTTGGATTTGGTATATCCGTCCGCCTGCAGGCAGCGGTCCCGCTCGGCCAGAACGGCCCGCATCAGCTCCCCCTGCGCGGATCCCCAGACACAGGCCAGGTTGGGCCAGAAATGATCGAGCAGCCCATACTCCTGAAAGGCGGAGAAGGTTGGATGCGAATAGGAGCGCCCAAGTATCTTCAACAGTTCTTCGAACAACCGAGCCCGGGAGCTGGTGTCAATCTGGTTAGCCTGCTGCCGCACCGCCTGCTCCAGCCCGGGCTCCAGCCGAAATGCGTATTGCCCGGCAAGCTTCAAGGCGCGAAGCAGGCGAACCGGATCTTCGGCCAGGCGGACCGGCGTCTCCCCAATGGCCCGGACCAGGCCATCGTGCAAGTCCTCCACCCCTCCCACATAGTCCACAAAACCGCTGCCTCCGGCCACGTCGTAGTAAATTGAATTCACCGTGAAGTCCCGGCGCCAGGCATCCTGTTCGAGCGTGCCATATTCATTGTCGCGCCAGATGGCCAGCCCCTCGTCATCCTCCCGGCCACGCCGCTCCTCGGCCGTGGGCTCGCGGCGGAAGGTGCTGACCTCGTAGACCTCCCCTTCTACATAAACATGAACCAAGCGGAATCGGCGGCCTATGATCCGGGCACGGCGACGGCCAAAAACATTGCGAACCTCTTCCGGACTGGCGGAGGTGGCGATGTCATAGTCTTTAGGTTCGAGATCCAGCATCAGGTCGCGCACGGCCCCCCCGACCAGATAGGCTTCGAAGCCACTTTCGACCAGCTGGGTCACAACGCGGGCGGCTCTAGGATCGATTTTATCCCTGATCGGCATGAGACCTCATTCCAAACGAACACTCGCCTTCAGAAAGCCGATGGCCGCCCCGAAAGTCAAACTCGGGCTGGCGATCGCCAAGCAGGCGGGCCACCGGCCCGAAACTTTTTCGATGAATGGGTGCCGGACCCAGCTTCTCCAAAGCGGCCAGATGCTCCCGGGTTCCATACCCCTTGTGGCGGGCGAACCCGTAACCTGGAAACTTTTCATCCATCGCGGTCATCATGCGGTCCCGGGTCACTTTGGCCATGATGCTGGCCGCGGCGATGCTGGCGGAGAGGCAATCGCCCTTGACGATGGCCTGCGAAGGGGCTGGCAAACCGGGCACCGGCAATCCGTCCACCAGGATAAAATCACAGGGGCTGGGCAGTTGCAGAACCGCCAGCCGCATCGCCTTGTGCGTGGCGCGCAACACGTTCAGCTCGTCAACTTCGGCGGCCGAAATGCAGGCTAGGGCGATCTGGACGCCTGGCAAGGCCTGAATCTCGTCGAACAGGCGCTCCCGCCTCTTGGCGGTCAGGCACTTGGAATCGGTAAGGCCTAAAGGCAAGCAAGCCGCGGCGGGCAGAACAACGGCGGCGCAAACCACCGGTCCGGCCAGGGGGCCGCGGCCTACTTCGTCGACGCCGGCAATGCACCGATATCCTTGGCGACAAGCGACCTGCTCGTAACCAAGCAGGTCGGGCACGTCTGCATCTGGACCGGAAAGGGGCATGTCGACTGAAGACACTTCCACAAACTAGCGGGTGCGCAGTTCCTTCACGCGGGCCTTCTTGCCCACCATCTTGCGCAGGTAGTACAATTTGGACCGACGGACCTTGCCGCGGCGGGTGACTTCAATGCTGGCCACCCGCGGCGAATGCAAGGGGAACAAACGCTCCACGCCCAGCCCGGCCACCACCCGGCGGACCCGGATGCTCTCGGCAATACCCTGCCCGCTGCGGCCAATCACCGTGCCCACAAAAGCCTGCGGACGCTCCTTGCCGCCTTCAACAATCAAGACTTCGACCCGGACGGTGTCGCCCACGTTAAACTCGGGCATATCCGCCTTGAGATTCTCCCGATGAATCTTTTGTACGGCGTTCATGTTTCAATCTCCATACTTTCTTGCACAAACAAATCGGGGCGACGCGCCACCGTGCGTAAACACTTCTGTGCCCCACGCCATGCCTCAATCCGACCATGATCTCCGCTCAGCAACACCGACGGAACCCGCATTCCGCGAAATTCCTCCGGCCGCGTATACTGCGGAAAATCCAGCAACCGCTCCTCGCCAAAAGACTCGGTGACGGCCGACTCCTCGCTACCCAGCACACCCGGCAGCAACCTGACCACGGCATCGGTGACCAGCATGGCCGCCAGATTCCCGTTCGTCAAAATAAAATCGCCTACGGAAATTTCTTCGTCGACCAGCACCTGCCGGACCCGCTCGTCAACGCCTTCATAGTGGCCGCAGATCATGATCAAATGCCGGTCCTGCGCCAGGCGCTCCGCCGTGCGCTGCCCGAAACGTTGCCCCTGGGGGGTCAACAGAATCACACGCGCCTCCGGCGTCCGCAACTGTTCGACCGCCTCAAACAGCGGCTCCGGCTTCAGCAACATGCCAGCCCCGCCACCATACGGCCGATCATCCACCGTCCGATACCGGTCGTGGCTAAAGTCCCGCAGATTGACAATCGTCAGATCCAAAATTCCCCGCTCGCGGGCCCGCTTCATCATGGATTCGCTTAGCGGCCCCTCGTACATACCGGGGAACAGAGTGATGATGTCCAGACGCATGAGCGGCAGACTCAATCTTCGACTTCAACCCTGACACGCTGCCCGGCATGGGCGGTCGAGCCGGCCACCAAGCAGCGGATGGCCGCAATGGTCCTGCCACGCTTGCCGATCACCTTGCCGATATCGGACTTGTTGCAGCGAATCATAATACTGGAGACGCCATCCTCTTCGGTGACCGTCACGCCCACCTCATTGGGGGCATCCACCAGCGACTTTACCACGTAGGCCACAAACGCCTGCACATCGCCCTTGCTGCCATCGGCAACTCCAGGGGCACCCGCCGGCGCTTCAGACCCAAATATTTTCTTGAGAAATCCAAATACCATAATGAACTACTTATTCAGTGGTTTCAGTCGGCTCGGCAACGTCCTCGACGGGGGCTTCCTGCACCGGCGCAGCTTTCGCCTTCTGGGCGGGTTTGACCTCCTCGGCCGTCGCCCCGTCGCGAAGCATGCCCGCACGACCACGCTTGATCACGGCGGCCACGGTCTCGCTGGGCTGAGCGCCCTGGGCCAGCCAGTAGTCCACCCGATCCATGTCAATGGTTTCATTCTTATGGCGCGGATCGTAGAGACCAATGTTCTCAATGAAGCGTCCATCCCGCGGACTGCGAGCGTCAGCCACCACGATTCTGTGACACGCCGCGTTGCGTTTTCCGGTCCGCCGAAGCCGAATTCGTACTGCCATCTGCCCTGATTCCTTTATAACTTGGCCTGTATGCACTTACGAGCGAAAAGACAAAAGTGATAATGTACAGACTAAGTTGCCAAAAACAACCAGCCCGTCATCAGATTTGCCAAAACAACTAGTATCCAGCTCCGGAAAGCTTGCGCTGCAGCTCGGCCTGGAACTCGTGAAGATCCTCTTCGGTCGGCTTAGCCGAATTTGGAGCCGGGTTCAAACCCAGGCGCCCCAGCTGGTCAACATACCAGCCGGCTTTCGCCCCGGAGGCGAAAACCACATCGCCGCTGAGGGCCGCACCCGGCCGGACCAGCTTGCTGATGGTAATCTGGGTACCCTGCGAGTCGCCCGTCGGAGCCTCCGCCTCCGCCGGGTCATCGGCGTCCGGATCCACATCCGCCGCCGGCACCACGGGATCCTGCTTTTTCCAGTCCACCTCCAACTCGGCCGCCAGCAAGCGCAGATCCAGATACGTCATAGTTATACCGTGCTCGGCCGCCAGGACCTTCTGCACCTCGGAAAGTGATCGGCCTTCCTGGTTCAGCAAGCGTGAAATCAGTTGATTGCGTTCCGTGTCCGTCATCGTTCAACCTCGTATCGGTCCTACTTCAGGTCCCATGCCGGGACATATTCGACAAAGCGTTCAATATCACCGCTAGCGGGGAAATGTCGAGGCACGACCGCGCGATTCCTATTGCCATGCCTGCGCTTCACCCCGAACCTCCTTGTCTGCCTTCCTTCGAACAGGACTTGCCCATGCCGGAAGACCGGCGGCCGTGACAGACTTGGCTCGGCGTCAGACACTGGGCCTTGAAAAAGCGCAACAAGCTAGCAAACCTCAAGACCGCCCCCCCCGGGCAAACCCCTATTTATTGAACAACCAGCTTGACGACGTCCAGGCCGCGGCCAATGGTACCCGCAGATGGGGAGAGATCCAAGGTGCCTCCACAGTACGGCAAAGGCTACCGACCCTTCCCTGACAGCTTCATTTAGGGGCGCCGAAGTTTCGTTATGTAACCACACACCGTGCGGCAACAAACGATCATTACCCGGCTTCGGCGCCCCTTTCCTCTTAATGCGGTCGTGCCGCATCTGGTCGGTATAGCTGCTGCAGCTTGGCGGTGTGCCTCAGGGAAACATGCTTCCCGGGCCGTAGTAGTCGAGGCTGACCGCGCGCACGTTGCCTTTGCCGGCGTCGTTCAGGCGCCCGAGGATGATTTCGTTCTCCTCGCCGAATTTGACCCACGGCGTGATGTTGATCAGCCACTCCTCGGCAATCTGGTGGTGGTCCTGGCGGATCCAACGGCCGTTGATGATCAGGCCGGTGACTTGCGCACTGCCGTCGCAGCGCAGAAAGACCTGATCGCGCCGGTGGTTTTCGGGAATGACGGCCGTCCGCCGTGCCTGCCACCCGTCCCATTCGCCGGGCAGGGAGACGTCGCGCTCAAAGCGCACCGTATCGCTGGAGATCTGCCATGTTCCTGCGAGATCCTGCGACGCGGCCGGCCGCGGCAGGTAGCTCAGCCAGGCCTCACTGTAGGATCCCCGGTCTGACACCCCTTCGCCCCGGATATCAAGGGCCAGCACATGACGGCTCCCCGCAACCGCCTCTTTCATCACCTTCCCCGAAATGCCGTATTTGCTCTTCCTGTCGATCCGCTTTCCATCCAGATAGATGTCCGCGTGTTTTGACAAGGTCTTGCCTCCGGCCCAGGCCCGCAGCCACAGCTTGACCTTGCCGTCGTTCCAATCGTCCGGCACCTCGAATTCACGACGAAAGACGGCCCTGTGGACCGTGGGATGATCCCCACTCCAGATTCCGAGATCGCGCGTCTCCCAACCCTCGGTATCGGCATCCGACCCGACCAGCGAGGCCGCCTCGGCATCCGTCGCCACCGGCTTGAATGCCCAACCGTCGGAGAAATTCCTGACATACGGCCACAGGGAAGCCACCTCCGGAAACGGCTTGCCCAAGTCCCCGTCGCCTCCCTGCCACCAGTTGCGTTGCAGGCCAAACCACACCTCTGCCGCCGACTGGATTTGCCGGCGGGGAGAGAGGAAGGCACGTGGCTCAAACGGCATGAGTTCCAGCGCCGGGATCACCGCCTGTCCATCCTGGTTTTTCAGCTTCAGGCGCTTCTTGTCGGCAATGTCCATCAGCCACTCCAGCGGCTGAGCCCCCTTGAGCGTCAC
>JBFJXC010000011.1:0-24499 GCA_041623325.1 Lentisphaeria bacterium
CCTGCGGGATAGTCGAGGACGGCTCGCCGGGATCAGTCGATCGGGCGGTCGGCTAGCCAGCCCCCCAATGCTATCAACTTTCTATGGCTACATTGAATAGTTTAGCGTTAGACGTTTTCCTGTTGAAGTGTACTTGACCCTGACGAGAAAAGAAACTTCAATAGGAAAACGCAGAACCTCAAACTTCTAATAAAACCATCAGCAATTCATCCCTTTAAATGGGGGCGACAGAAAGTTGATAGCATTGGCCAGCCCCCCCTAGATCATGATCTCTTCGTGCTTGTGGAAAACGGTGTTCATAAGGGATGCTGCTCTGTTTAACGAGGGTGGTGAACAAGGGGGGAGGCTTCCGGTCTTCCTCTTAAACTTTCCAATGGGCTGTCTGTGACTGGATTCCCCATGCTCAGGCTTCGGCGGCGTGCATCCGGTAGCCGTTAACGGGCGCGAAGGTGTCGTCGGTTGCGGTATCCGCTGAAGATCCGGGTCGGTTCCGCCCCGATATCATTCGGTCCCCAATTGGTCGTCCGTTTTGCCCGAACATGATTCTGTCCAAACCATTGCCATCTTCTCGCGCCTGAAATTTTTCTTGAATTACTTGACGGTGTGGCAGGTCTTGGGGACGAGGTGGTCGAAGGTCAGTTGATGACCGGTTCAGCAGAGCGCGCCGTGCTCCCATCCGTTTCCCATGGTGGGAGGACGGCCTCCCTCCTTTGGAAAAAAAGTTTGACGGTCGCCGTTGACAAGTCGGCGGGAAGCGGATAGGATAGGTCGATATCAAACCTATCAATGGGCTGGGCTCTTCTCTCTAGTGCAAAGGAGACGTGACGGTGAAGCGACTTTCAAAGGGATTGATGGCGGCGGGCGTTCTGGCCCTAGCGGGAGTTGGGGAGGCCTGGGGGGGCAGGGTCACGGAACGCTTCTCCTATGAAATGCCAGCGGGGGAAGCGTTGCGTGCTTTCGGGGCGGTGGGGACGGCGGTCAGGGAGTTCGGGTCCTCGCAAGGGTCGGCCTGGCTGATGCGCTTCGACACGGCGGGGGGGCGGAAGGCGTCGACCCTGGCCGGCAAGTTTCTGAGCGATCTGAAGCAGTCGCATGGGGTGCGCCTTCAGGAAGTCAAAGGTAACGGGAAGACGGCCCAGGCGTTGGTGACGGCCGGGGGGCAGGCCTTCTTGGTGACGATCAGCGGCGGCCGGGTGGAGATCCACGGGGCCGACAGCTTCGAGGCCTTGGCCGCCTATGCCGCTGCCCAGCAGGTGGACTTGGCCGATGCGGTGACCGAGGCGGAGTTTCCGGGCTATCTCGACCGCTGGGGCTGGGGCTTCTACGGCTTGGGCGGACTCAACAACTATCACGGCTGGATGACGAAGGCCGATGGCAAGAGCACCCAGAAAGACCCGGTTGAAGACGTGGAGTTCATTGAGCGGCACAAGCTGCATTTTGAGCCTTGGCTCAACGACATTCCCTTCGACAACAGCGACGGCATTATGGCCAACACGGGGTCGCGCTGGATGGTTCGGGAAGCCGAGAAGCGGGGCATCCCCTTCAGTTACCGCGTCTACGTGAACGCCGGCGGCGCCAACTGGAGCGCCCGCCGCTTTGCCGACAAGATGGAGCAGCCCGCCCCCTTTCTGCAGAGCGGCTGGCACGGCTGCAAGCTGTACTTCAAAGCTCAGCCCCACATGAGCTGGTTCGACCGGGACATACAGCGCTATAGCGGCCAGAAGACCAAGGAGATGATGGAGCGCTACGGCGATACCAACACCAATGGCTGGATGCATCCTCACGGCGAGCTGGTCCACGACCCCTGGTACGACGCCCATGCCGACTACTCTCCGGCGGCCGTGGCGAACTGGCGGGCCTATCTGCAGGAGCAGGACCTCTCCCTGGATGAGCTTTCCGAGATGTATCAGCAGTCCGACCGTCCCTTCACCAGTTTCGAGCAGGTGCCCATCCCCGAGTTCGCCACCTTCTCCGGACTGCCGGGGCGGATTCTCTCGCTGGCTGGCACCTGGCACTATCGCCTCGAGAACACGGGCGAGAAACGGGCCGGGGCTGAGTTTTGGGCCAAGACCCCGGAACAGCGCTACGCCGGGCTCGGGCAGAAATGGTACGCCGAGCCGTTGGATCCAGCCAAATGGACCGTGCTGGAAATGCCGGGCAACGACAAATTCTACGGTATCGCCCCGAACAAGAGCCAGACCGAACGGACCATTTGGTTCCGCCGGTCCTTCGACTACGATCCGGCCGTGGCGGCCGGCAAACCGGTCTACCTCTACTTCTACCCCATCAGCCACGCCTCGGTGCATAGCGGGGAGCATGCCCGCTACCACACCTTCTTCGTCAACGGCCAGGAGGCCGGTGGCATCGGCACCTGGGGCGCTCTGGAGGTGAGCAAGCTGCTCAAGGCCGGCAGCAACCAGATTGCCTTCCAACTGCATGGCTCCACCTGGAACGGCCGCATTTTCCTCTCCACCAGCGAACCGCGCAACTATCCCTACCTGGGCAAGGCGGGCAACCGGCTCTGGCTGACCTGGTCGGAGTGGCGTGTCCAGGCCAAGTTCGACGCCTGGCGGGATATTCTGGACGCCATGCGCCAGGCCGATCCCGAACGGCCCATCAAGTTCATGGCACCCATCGGCTTTGGTGGACCCCGGTGGCGCAAATTGGCCATCAATTACGGCGGCTGGCCCCATTTCACCGGCGAAGGGCAGTGGTTCTTCCCCTGGTACAAGCGCTATGCCGAGCTTTACGGACTGCCCGCTTCCAGCGAACTGGCTGGCCCCTGCAAGGACGTCGGGGATCAGTTCAATGGCTACCGGCGCACCTTTCTGGCGGGGCTGGACGGGCACGAGCCGGTCTTCCTGGCCCAGACCTATACCCGCGATCCCGAACTGCGTAAGTGGTGGGTCGACCACGAAACGGTCATCCACCGCATGGGCAAATACAACATCGCGGGCCCCCAGGTCCTGCTCTACCGTTCCACGGCCAATACGCTTAGCGGCAGCTGGCAACCCTATCCTAAACTCGGCAAGGCCTCGCGCCTGATCCAGAGCCCCTGGAATTGGGACTTCGGCCGCGGCACTCTGCAGACTCTGGGACATTCCTATCTGTATCTCGACGACGATGGCATCGCGGACGGCAAAATGGTGGGCTACAAACTGGTGGTCGATTGCGGCAACGAGACCATGAGCCCGGAATCCGTGCAGGGGCTGACCGAATGGGTCAAGGCCGGCGGCACCTACGTGGCGCTGCCCTTCAGCGGCCGAAACACCAATATGGAACCGGACTCCTGGCCCATTCAGGCCCTCACCGGCTGCCAGGTCGGACAGGAGCGCGCCATCCACGCCGGCAAGGCGACCGGCACCGTCACCATCGCCAAGCACAACCCGATTTTCAGGGGGCTGGCCGGCAAGACCTTCCCCGACCAGGGCAGGAGCAGGGACTACATCGGCAACAACCTGAACAATCTGTCCTTTGTGCTCAAACCCGGCGTCGACTGCCAGGTGCTGGGCACCTACGAGGACGGCTCGGCCGCCCTGGTGCTGCGCCAGCTCGGCAAGGGTCGGGTCATTACCCTGGGATCCGCCTTTTTCCGCGACAGCCAGGACCGCATGGGCATCTGGTGGCCGGAGAAGGTCGAGACCGACTTCTTCGCCGACCTTCTCGCCGGACTGGACTTCGACCCGGCCCTCTGCACCACCGACGACCGTTTGGTCTGGGCCCAGCCCTACCGCTCCAACAACGGCCTGGAATCGGTCTCCACGCTCATCAGCTGGCATGAGGACCAGGATGTGTCCTCCAAGGTTTCCTGGCGGTTGGACCGCAAGCCCGCCCGGATCGTCTCCTACGGGGTGGACGGCGTTCAAACTCTGCCATTCAGCTGGAGCGCCGGGGTGGCGAATCTGACCGTGGCCATGCCCGCCCGGGAAGTGAAAGTGCTGTGTGCGGAGGTATACACGCCGCTGTCCGCCGTTCAGCATTGGTGGAACCGCCAGCGCCGGCTCTGGCGGCCGCTGGTGCCCAGCATGATCGACTTCAGTCCCTACACCAAGGGCCGCTGGCAGGAACCCACTCTGGATCTCTCCGAGGATGCCCGCTTCACCAACCAAGCCCCGGGCACGGATTGGACCGCCGCCGAGTTCGACGACGGCGGCTGGACATCCGCGCCGCTGGACATCCTCAACTTCTGGGGCGCCAAAGCCAACGCCAAAGCCTGGGTGCGCAAGACCTTCACCGTCCCCCGCGAATGGACCGATGCCGGCGGCGAGATGCGCCTGATCAGCGCCGCCTGGGTCGGACCGCACTATCAGACCCCGACGCGCCTGCTTCTCAACGGGCGGGAACTGCACGGCTTCACCCAAAATGGCTACAACGAATTTGAGATCAGCCGGCTGCTGGTCGACGGCAAGAACGTCCTGGCCTTCGAAATCCAGGATGGAGAAACGTACGTCGGCTTTGCCGGCAGTGTCTATCTCTACCACCGAACGGCGCCGCTCAAGCGGCTGGACATCACCGGCAGTTGGCTGGGCCGCGACCGGCAGGGCCGACGGGTCAGCCTGGCCCTGCCTGGCGAGGGCAAGCTCAAGCATCCCACCCGGACGCTGATCATCCCCGCCGAGTGGGAAGGCCAAGGCCGGGTGCGCCTGCGCCTGGAGGGGGATAAGCACTCTGTCCTGGGGGCCTTCATCAATGGCCAACTGGTGCGCCGCCATCATCACCATTTCGGTGACATTGGCGATCTCGACATCACCCACGCCATCCGTTTCGGCCAGGAGAACGAATTCATTCTCGCTTCGCCCGCGGATGTGAACGGCCTGAATCTGGATCCGGCCCATCTGCAGGCCTGGCAGATCGGGAGCATCACCCTCGAACTTCATCCCAATCCCTGAGCCGTCGCGGAAAAGCCCGAAACCCGGCAAGTCTCAAGTTCTGAACAAACCAGCTATAGGAGAAGAAGAAACATGAAAACCCTGTTCACCGGAAAAACCGCCATCACGGTTGCGTTCGGACTGCTGATGGGCAGTTGCCTTGCCGCCGAAGAAGGCCTCAATATGGTCTCCAATCCAGGGTTGGAGACCTGGCAGACGGATACGGGCAAACACAACCCGGCGAGATTCCCCACCTTGCAGGACAACCTGGTTCCGACGGACTGGAACGTGAGCATGCACGCCTACGAGAAGGGCCTGAAGGTGACCGGGGCAATCAGCAAGGATACCGCCGAGAAGCGCCGCGGGGAGGCCTCGGTGCGGATCGACAATGCCAGCACGACCGACATCACCGAGCTGGTGCGCTGGAACCTGACCGTAAAGCCGAACACCACTTACAGGGTGACCGCCTGGTTCAAGGGGCAGGATATTGAACTGAACAAACCCGGCGATGCCGGAGCGGCTGTCTGGGCGGCGGCCGGGCCGAGCAAGGGTTTCTGGGGCGACAAGAAAGGCACTCAGACCTTCATGAAAAAGGGCGGCAGTTTCGACTGGACTTCGCTGACCTGCCAGCTCACCACCCGGGAGAACGACCAACAGATGATCGTCAATCTCCAGCTGCGCCGCGCCAAGGGCAGCCTTTGGATAGACGACGTCGAGGTGGTCGAAGTGCCCTCGGCCGACAGCCTTTAATGAACTCCTGAAGCCTGAACACCAAAACCCAACGCGTTCCATTCTTGAGCCTTGGGGCTTGATTCAGGTCGTCTTCCCCCGGCAAACCTGGGTGCGGTACCGTCCCGGAGGGATCCCGACCTGTTCGCGAAAGCATGAGGTGAAGTGGCTTTGGCTGCTGAATCCCAAGACGTGGGCGATGGCGGCGATGGTCCGGTCGGTTTCCGCAAGCAGCCGGCACGCCTCGTCGATCCGGATGGACAGAAGCAGTTTGGGGAACGTCGAAGAAAAGATTTCGCGGATCACATGCCCGGTTCTGGACGGGGAAAGATTGATGGCGTTGGCCAGATCCTGAAGCGTGAACAGGACGCCTCCGGGCTGGCGCAAGGCCGCCAGAATTTCAGCACGCCGGGTTTGGGCCTCGGGCGATGATACATGGCTCAGGATGATGCCGGCTTCCGCAGCTATCGCATGCAGCAGGTAAAGGCGGTCGTTCAACCAGTCGACCGACGGCAGGGGGGGTAGGCCGGGCGGCGCTTCGTCGGCCGGCCCCTGGTAAAATGTGCCTCCGAACAGAATCCCGTCGGGCAGTCCGTCCACCAGAACCGCCGTCGCCATCTCGGTAAAGCCTGCCGGGCACTGGTGGATCGCCCCTCTGGGAGTATGCTGAAGCCTGAGCGGCAGGATTACGCGGGCGAAATGAATGCAGGCGGCTTCCCGGTTTTTTTTGAAGTCAAGGCAGGGACGGTCAATATGGCTGCGCCACTGCAGCGGAAGCGCGTATTTCAGGATTCGGCTGTGAAGATGCAGGCGCAGACCCAGCACGCGCTGCCCTTTGTCCAGCAGCTCGATAAGTTGCCGACAGGCCTCTTGTCGCCTGATATCCATGCTTGACTTCTCCTCGAACAATCACACCGCAGGCGGCTTTCATGTAACATAGCGCAAATCTGACAAAGAGTGGCGGGTTTTCGAAAGATAGGTGCATTGACCGTGCGTATTCTAAAACTCAGTGGATCTGTAATATTGAACGACCTGATGTTGCGTGTTCGGGTGTCGGGTTCCAATCGTCATCGCGCTGGTTATCGAATGTCAGGTGTCAACTTCTAATCAGGACTTGACCCGTTTAGCGTTTAGCGTTGGCAGTTTGACCTTCGGCTAGCCGGTTGACAAGTACGAGAATCGCCAGTATGATAGCTTGCTATCAAACCTACCAATGTTCCGGCCCTTGATCTTGTCTGACAACACGCTAGGTGCGCCGATGGTGGTGGGGGATTTGAGTTGGTGCCGCTAGGAGTTGAACAGATCCCAGTGCATGGGATTGTCAATCACGCAAGCCAGAAAGGAAATGCAATGCACGTCACCCAACGTCCCCCCCGCCGTTTCACCCTGATCGAGCTTTTAGTGGTCATCGCGATCATCGCTATTCTGGCCAGCATGCTGTTGCCGGCTTTGGGTTCGGCCAAGTCGGTGGCGCACCGGATCGGCTGCCTGAACAATCTGAAGCAAGTCGGACTGGGAATGCAGCTATATGCCGATGACAACGCCGAGTGGTTGCCGATCACCCTCTGGGAATGGCCTGCCCAGGGCGGCGGGGCCTGGGAATATCGGATCAGCGAGTACCTGGGGGTAACGGCAAAGGACAAGGGCAACGTTGGGGTGTTTCGCTGCCCGTCCGTGTCGCTGGACCCGAAATACACGACCTACTCGATGCCTGTGTATAAAGACAGCGGCGCGAACGCGGAAGGTGCCTCGGACATGTACTGGGGGCAAATGTATCAAAAGGATGCGGGTCGCCTGGCCAATATGTATCCGCAACGCTACCAGGTGGCCCCGCCAATGCGCGAGTTCAAAAACCCTACGGGAACCTTCATGCTCTTTGAAAACTTTGACATCGATGGAATTTATGGCTTTGAAATCTGGAAGGGCAGTTGGGGTAGTGTCACCAACAATCTGCAAGACGTCAAAGGCGGGTTGGGGCCTGTCGGCCAGTGGCATGGGCGCACCAACAACATCAATGCCCTTTGCGCCGATGGCCACGCGGAAAATTTCGCGACCACGACCACGTATGGCAGGATCAATCCCAAGCCCTCCGACTTCTACGTCTATGGCAAGTATTTCTCCATCACAGAATAAGGATGTCTCATGTTGGATTTTGGAAATGGCATGAAGCCGCGTTTGGCAGGAGCCTTGTTGCTCGGTATGGGTGTTTCGGCCGCCATCGGTGCGGAGATCCAGATCGGCAACGGCGGTTTCGAAACCTGGAAGGCGGTGAAGGCCCCCGAGACGAAAACCTATCGTTACACCAGTGGGCAACAGCCGCTCGGCTGGGGGGTGGGAGACCGGCGGCGCAAGCCGACGGATTCTCCCACCGGAGTCTGCAGTCGCGACGAGCAGGTGGTCCACGGCGGCAAGGCCAGCCTCAAGTTGGAAAACCTGGATGCCAAGTCCACCAATCGCATCACCCGCTTTATGGCCTTTCCCGTCGAGGCCGACAAAGTCTACCGTCTGAGTGCCTGGATCAAGACTCAGGCATTGGCATTCGATGCCAAAAACCGCAATGCCGGTATTGAGCTGCAGTTCATCCCAGGATCCAAGAAAGGCTATTGGAGCGATAAGCACTACGCGACCAAGCTGTTCAAGCTGAACGGCGATACCGACTGGCAGCAGATCCACGGGCTGTTCACCACTCGGCAGGGCAATGAGATTGCGGGGGTGGCGGTTCGATTTGTCGAGGGAACCGGCACCATTTGGCTGGACGATCTGCAGGTTGAGGAAGTGTCTTCGCAAGACCTGATTGCCCAGGACGAGGCCGAGCGTACCTCCAAGTTGAGTCCCACGGTGTGGCGGGAACACTACGGCCCGTCCTTGCGGCAGGTGTTGAGCCTCTACAGCCCCCAAACTGATAAGCCGGCCCCGGTGCTGGTCTACATCCACGGCGGCGGCTGGCTGGGCGGCGACGGCCTCGAGGACGCCAACGGCGGCCGTTTGGACGGCCTGATCGCGCGGATGCATGCCAAGGGGATCGCGGTGGCGGTGATCAACTACCGCTTCAGTCCTTTGCCCAATCCGGTCTATGATGCGGCCCGGGCCATTCAGTTCCTCCGCCATCATGCCGCCAAATACAACCTGGACAAGACGCGCTTCGCCGCCACGGGCTTCTCCGCCGGCGCCACCAGCAGCCTTTGGCTGGCCCTGCATGACGACTTGGCCGACCCCGATGCCGCCGATCCTGTCCTGCGCGAATCCACCCGCCTTAGCGGCGCGATGATCCGCGGGGTCCAGAGTTCGATCGACCCGGTCACCATCCGCCAATGGGGAATCGGGGATGCCATCAAACATCCCATGATCTGCCGGGCCGCCGGATTCCGCTCCAACAAGGCGATGGATGCCGGCTACGAGGCGAAGAAGGACATCTACCAGGAGTTCTCTCCCATCACCCATGCCGACAAGAACGATCCGCCGGTGCGGATCGAGGCCGGGTCGCCGCTGGACCGCAAGCACGACTACATCCACCACACCCGCTTTGCCTACGAGTTCAAGAAGCATGCCGATGCGGTAGGGGCGCCCTGCGATTTGGTCCTGGCCAAACAGGACAGCCATCTGGTCACGTCGCCCAAAGACCGAAACGAAACGGAGTTTCTGATCCGGATTCTGACCTCGGAGTAACTGAGACTGATGAAACAACGGGTTCTCATTTTCCTATGGTGTTGTGCTCTAGGCGCTCTCGGGGCTGAATTGCGTCTGGCGCGCCTGTTCACCGATCACCTGGTCCTGCAGCGGGACAAGCCCATTGCCGTCTACGGATTCGGCACCGCCGGCGAGTCGGTTTCAGTGGGATTCGAGGGCGAAGAAGCCACCAAGACCACGGTGGATGCCGACGGTTTCTGGATCGCGCAATTGCCGGCTCGGGGGGCCTCTGCCAAACCGTTGGCGCTCACGGTCCGAAGCGATCAGACACAGCTTGAGCTGCGCGACATTCTGATTGGCGATGTCTGGTTCTGCACCGGACAATCGAACATGGACTTTCCGGTCTGTCGGGCCAACGATGCCGCTCGGGAGATGGCGGCGGCGAACCATGCCACCATTCGCCTGCTGCGGGTGGACCGCATTTCCGCCGTGGATCCGCAAGCGGACATTCCCGGCGGGACGGGCTGGCGGGTCTGCTCCCCCCAGTCGGTGCGCAACTTTTCCGCCGTCGCCTACTACTTCGCCCGCGAGATTCAGACAAAGGTGGATGTGCCCATCGGTCTGATCGACAGTGCCTGGCCGGGGCCGCCCATTTGGCATTTCATGCCTCGGCCCGAGTGGGGCCAAAACGAGGGAATGCGCAAGCAATCCAACCAGTCGCTCGCGGCGGCCAAAGTCTCCCATGCCGCCTGGCATGAGAAGGTCTCCGCCTGCCTGGCGTTGGAGCAGGACGCGACGGCTCTGGGCAGACTGGCCGTGGCGGATCTGGAGGGGGAGGCCGGCGGGCAGGTCCAGCTACCGGGAGAATATTTCAAGCGTGAGCTGAAAGGGTTTGGTGGCTGGATCCGTTTCACTCGGCAGGTCACGCTGCCGGAAGCCTGGGAGGGAAAGCCTCTGGTTTTCAGTATGTGGCTGCGCCAGGCGGATCGAACCTATGTGAACGGGCAGCTCGTCGGTCAGGGAGAATCCCTGGAACAGTCAATCTGGGACAAGCGCGACCACACCCGAAAATACTCCGTGCCAGCCGATGCGCTCCGCCCCGGTGTCAATACCCTCTCCATTCTGGTCGGTGACATCGACCGGATGTGGTGGCGAGGCGGCAACATCCAGAACCCGTTCACCCTGAGTCTGGCCGAGGATCCCGGGCAGTCTCTGAAACTGGCCGGGGCCTGGACATACGCGAAAATCATTGAGCTTCCAAGCCCGGAGCGGACCTACGGCAACGCCTACTACAGCATGATCCATCCCTTCTTCCGCTATCCCATCAAGGGCGCCCTGTTCTACCAAGGCGAGGCCAACACCAGGGACCCGCTTCCCTATCTGAAACTGCAGTGCCAGATGGTTCGCGACTGGCGGCAGCAATGGGGCTACGAATTCCCCTTCTACTTCGTCCAGCTGGCCGCGCATGTGAACAAAAAATATCCGGAAGGCTGGCCCATCTTGCGCGAGGCGCAACGGCTCACCCTGGATGCCTTCCCTCAGGTCGGCATGGCCACGGCCATCGATATCGGTGCTGCCCACGACATCCACCCACAGAACAAGCAGGATGTGGGCAGGCGCCTGGCGTTGCAGGCGCTCAAGAGCGGCTACGGGTTTGAGGACACGGTGGCGGATGGACCGTTGTTGGAATCGGTCGAACTGAAAGGGGGCACGGCTTTGGTTCGCTTCCGCCGCACGGGATCGCCGCTGGTAATCCGGGGCGAAGTGCTCGCCGGTTTCGAGGTCGCCGCCAACAAGGACGGCTTCCACCCGGCGAAGGCGCGGATTGTCGGGCCGGACACCGTCGAGGTGACCGCACCGGACGTGGTGGCGCCCATCGCCTTTGTCCGCTACCTCTGGCAGGACAACCCCGTGGTCACCCTCGGCAATGCCGCCGGCCTGCCGGCCAGCTCCTTCACGACCGTTCCGCTGTTTGACGGTCAACCCAATCCTCCCGAAGAATGATACGAAAGGGTGAATGATGAAAACCATGCTCGAGATTCCGAAGGGCTTACTCGTGTTTCTGTTTTGGAGCGTGGTCGCCACTACGGCGCAAGCACAGGAAGGCTGGACGCTTGATCGGGACATTTTCTATCTGCCCATGCCTTTGGAGAAAGCCACCGCTTATCAGCAGAAACAGAACCGTCTGGACTTCCGCTACAAGGAGGGCGCCAAGGGCTTCGCCTCGGTCGTCTGGCTGCATGGCGGGGGGTTGAGCGGCGGCAAACGCGAGAGACCGTCTATCTCTGGCCGCTACGAAATCGCCTCCGTCGAGGTCGATTACGGGCTGATCCCCGATGTGAGCTACGAGCAGTGTCTGGACGATGCGGCCGCCGCCGTTGCCTGGGCTTTCAACAATGTCGAAAAGTACGGCGGCGATCCCGACAAGATCTACTTGGCTGGTTACTCGGCTGGCGGCTACCTCAGTGCCATGGTCGGATTGGATAAGAAGTGGCTGGCCAAGTATGGCATCGATGCCAACCGACTGGCCGGCATCATCTCCTTCAGTGGTCAGATGACCACCCACTTCCGGGTGCGTGCCGAACAGGGCCACACGGGGGATCGCCTGGTGCTCAACGAATTCGCTCCCCTCTGGCATGTTCGAAAGGACGCGTCCCCCTTCCTGATCGTGACCGGCGATCGACGCATGGAGAAGGGAGGCCGCGTGGAGGAGAACTTGCTGCTCTACCGCTTGCTCCTCAATGCGGGGCATCCCGATGTGTCGCAGTATGAAATCCAGGGCTACGATCACAGCATGACCACCCCCGGTTATGGTGTCATGGGCCGGTGGCTTCACGACCGGGTCTTCCCCCACGCCAAGCGCAAATGGCTGCCCCCGCCCCAAAGCCGATAAATCGGCCTGCCAGTCCAACCATTGCCACGGCTGGAATCAACGCGCCCCCGGCCAACAAGCCTGTTCTCGGTCCCTGGCCCTAGCTGGGCACGGCACAGCCCTGGGAGACTTGGGCAAGAAAGGCTCGCCTTGCCATTGACAAGTGGGGCGCAATCCTGTACAATGGGCACTATCAAACCTACCAATGGCGGCGCCTGGCAGCGAAGCGGTTTTCGACTGCCAAGGCGAGGAGCCCCTGGGGAAAAGGCAAGGAGCCAGCCATGAAAGCGTGCAGACGAAGGAGTCTCAACTCGTTCACCTTGATCGAGCTACTAGTGGTCATCGCGATCATCGCGATACTGGCCAGCATGCTGTTGCCGGCCTTGAGCGAGGCCAAGGAGAAGGCGCGCCGGATCAGTTGCGCCAACAACCTCAAGCAGCAGTATCTGGGAATGGCGCTGTATGCCGACGACTTCGACGACCGCCTGCCCGGCTCGCCGGAATCTCCGCACTCAGGCAGCAAACTGTCGCACCGGTATGATACCTATAAGAGTTACCTGTATTATGCGAACAACTACCTGGGCATCCCGACGAAACCATCCGGGACCGATGATGTCCGCACCGGGGGGACCCAGGACATGCTGGCCTGCCCGTCCAACAATCTGGATAACTGGGGTCCGGGATGGACTACCAATTGGAAGGCGCACGTGACCTACTCGGTCTTCCTGGGCGGAACCGCGGATGCCGCCTTCGGCTACCCGCGCCTGACCACGATGGGCAAGGAAGGGCCGAACGGCCCGAAAATGCTGGTGGCGGATGTGGTGGCGTTTACCGGCAGCAATGCCCTTCAAAGTTGGAAATGGGAGAAAGACAATAGCCACAATCTGCGCGGCGGCAATGTCCTGGCCGGCGACGGCAGCGCCCAGTGGGAGCATATTAGCATCTGGTCTGATAGGCTGTTCACGGGCGAAGGCACGGCGCTGCCGGTCCGCAAATACTACGCCTTCCGGGGAAGACATGGCAGCACGGACCAGTTCTGCTGGAGTGAGCCCGACGGCGCTGGCGGTTACCGCTACAGAAATACCGCTACGACTCCGGATCTGTTCTATTAAGTCCAAAAAAAACCTAGGAGACACTCCCCATGAACATCGTAAACGCGCAGCGGCGCGGTCGCGCCATGTTTTCATCAAAATACCCCCTTTCTAGTCTGGTGCTACCGGGAAGTCTTCTGGGGGGCATCCTGTTGCTGACGGCGGTGGAAAGTCTGGCTATGAGCCGTCTGCCGGCCGAACTGCCCAGACTTGGCCAAGTGAAAACAACCGCCGTCTTTCCCGAGCGGAAACTGCGCGGCTTCGGGACGGTCAAGGGCGAATCATTGGGCGTGTCAGCCGGGGGTCAGGAGCGTTTGCAGGTGCTTCGGATCCAGGCCGAGAGCGCCGAAAAGGCCGCCATCTTTCAGGCTAAATACGCCTCCGATCTGCAATCGCTGGGGAACGTAGAGAAAACCACGCTGTCCGTGGCGGGCGGGACGATTCCCTGCTACCGGGTCGCCTCGCAGGGCTACACGGTCAGTGCCCGGGGCGGCAGCGAGCTGTATCTAGTCAGTGCGCGGGAGCAAAAGCCGCTGGCCGAGCTGTTCGCGGCGGTGGCCGGGACCAGCGAGCTGAGCTTCGATAGCGAGGCGGCCGTGCCCATGTTTCTGAATGGCTGGGATCAGTATGCATTCCGGTTTTATTACCGCCCCGGCGAACGGCCCAAGGACCTGGCCAAGGGCGACGACTACAATCCACTGACCGAATTCGACTTCGCCAAAAAGAGCGGCGATTTGGGCTTTGTCTTCTGGGCCAATCAGAATCAGCTGGATTTTGCGGGGGGCCTGACCCATGATCTGCTCTGGGACTGGGCCGCCCGGGCCGCCGAACGCCGCCAATTGCCCATGGTCATCAACACCTCGACCGGCGCGGCATCCTGGTTGCTGAACCAATACCGCGACCAGACCATGATGAAAATGCCGCAGTATTGCGGCACCTTCCACAGTGTCGCCGATCCGCACCATGCCGGAATGGGCAAGCTCTCCTGGGCGGCCGGCGAAGCGAAGGATGCGGAACTGGCCCTGATCCAGAAGATCGTCAAGGAGTACTCCGCGAAGGAGACGACCATCGACTATCTGGAACCGCATGGGGAACTCGACCACGGCGCCTACAACATCTTCCTGGAGTATGGCCCCCAGGCCGATAATAGCTACCGGCAGTTTCTAGAGAACAAGTACGGAAGCGTGAAGGCGCTCGGCAAACGCTGGTTCGGCCGGGCTAGCGCCCTGAAGGACTGGGGCGAGGTGCGGGTGCCGGAAGTCGCCTCGTTTCTGGGTTGGAACGATCAGGCAAAGGATCTGACCGGCACCTGGCGGATCGCCTACTTCAAGGACCAGCCGAAGACCGAGTGGTTGAGCGCGGATTTCAACGATCAGGCCTGGCCCGAGGTGGAAGCGCCCGGCCACGATCGGACCATGTTTTTGAAGAAAGAACCCGCCGTCTACCGGCGGACCATCGCGCTGGACGACAGCTGGCTGAAAACCCATCCAAAAATCTGGCTCTATGTCTGGGATTTGAACTTTGGCAAGCACCGGAAGGACAAGGTGACCGCCTATGTGAACGGGCAGAAGGCGGGGGATGACCTGACCTTGCACGCCGTGCCTCACTGGGGGGCGTTCCGGGTCGACCAGCTTCTGAAAACCGGTCAGAACCAGGTCTCTCTGATCCTGCCGCAGGGTTATCTGGCCTACCGGGTCTATCTGTCGCCGGACGAGCCCGTTCAGTATCCCAATCTGGGAGCGCAGCGCAACGCGCAGTGGGTGGACTTCACGGACTGGCGGACCCATACCCGGGTGGACACTCTCAAGCGCGGCATCGAGATGATTCGGCAAGTGGACCCGGACCGTCCGATCGTCTGCATGGCCCCGGACGGCTATGTCAGCGAAATCAAGGCGCTTTGCGAGGACTACGGGGCGCGGTTTCACAACACCGGCCACATGGGAGGCTGGTGGAACGACTACCTGCCGTCGCTTATGCGCAGCTCCGGCTTGCCGTTCTCCTTGGAACCCGGAGGCCCCGCCGAAGACCTGCCCAAGTTCAAGCAGATGATGGGGCATTATTTCACCCAGGGCGTCAATGCCATTCACTATTTCATCCATGTCGGCAGCATCATGTGGCATGACCAGATTCGAACCCACTTCGAACGAATCGTGCCCATGCTCAAGGCTCTGGGCCGAATTCATCAGCCCCAGGCCCAGATCGCCTTCCTGCACAGTTCGCGGGTGGGCAAACTGTCCGGCTACCCATGGGGCAAGGATCCCAACACCAATCTGGATTCCGGCTACGTCCCCTGGCGCTTGTCGAACAATTTCACCAGCGAGTTTCTGTTCGACGCGGTTACCGAGGGCGATTTCGCCCGCGGCAATGCCGCCGCGTACCGCCTGATCTACGACAGCAACACCTCGGTCATGGACCAGGAGACGGTCGACGACATCGAAAAATGGGTTCGCAACGGAGGCACGTTCGTCACCTTCATCCAGACTGGCCGCCATACACCCGAGGAAAAGGACGCCTGGCCTATCAGCCGCCTGACCGGTTACGAGGTCACGGACATCAGCGTCTACAAGGAGGACGGAAGTCCCGAACAGCATTGGAGGGCCGACTACGCCCCGGGGCAGACCGTTTTCGATCCTGCCAAACTCAAGATCGGCAGAGCCAACGGCCTGAAATTGAAACGAATCGATCCGGCCGCCCGGGATCTGATCTTGTGGGAAGACGGCAGCGTGGCCGCCGGGGTGCGAAAGCTGGGCAGGGGACAGGTGGTGAGTTTGGGGCTCAAGTTCTGCAACGACCGGATTTGGTGGGGTGGGCGAGACCAGAGCATCGAGATGTTTCGGCAGCTTTTTGTGTGGGCCGGTTGTGCGCCGATTCCCGCCAAGGTGGATGACCCGAAGGTGATGCTCAAGCAGTATGTCAGCAACAATGGTCTGTACGACGTCTGGGTCTTGTGGAATCAGGACAAGAAGCAGAACGTCACCTGCAACCTGACTTTCGACGACTCCAGGCAACCCGCCTTCGTCGGCGATGTGGAAACCGGCAAGACGACGCCGCTGAATGCATCGGTGATCCAGGGCATCGCCATTCCACCTTGGGAAACCCGAATGTTCCTGACCCCCCGAAACCGTCTTCTGGCCGGCGCCGACGACTGGTTCAGCCTGCAGCGCAACTGGTGGAAAGGAACCAAGGCACCCGAGCGCGCCGGCCTGCCGGAACTGGACACGCCCAATACCTTGGATTTGACTGAACAATGGCGCTATCTGGAGCTGGACGACAAGCCGATCGACTCCAATACGCCATTTGCCCAGAAAGCGTTTGACGATTCCGGCTGGGGAACCCGGCGCCTTTCCTGCTGGGCCTACCCGGAGGAACTGAAGACCCGGCATGTGATCTTCCGCAAGGAACTGACCGTGCCGGCCGACTGGAACAACGGCACCATCTATCTCTGGATGCGAAAGTGGATGAGTGCCACGGTCAACGGTCGTATGCGGGTCTGGCTCGACGGCAAGGAAGTCAAGGGCCTGCATCCTCCGCGCAACGGAATCGAGGCCATGCCGCTGAACGCGCTGGTCGCTCCCGGCGCCAAGCATCTGCTGGCGGTGGAAGTCGAAGGGGAGGGGACGTTGCCGGGCCTGCAGGGCAGTAGCTTCCTGTCCTACATTCCGAATCCGCAGGAAACGCTCGACCTTGCCGGCATGTGGCGCCCTTCGCAGGATGCCCTGGCCTATCAGAATCCAGTCGAACTACCGGGCAAGTGGCATGCCTTCATGGCCAAACGCAGCATCCGGATCGACGGAAAGCACCGGAAGCACGACGTGTATCTGCACATGGAAACAAGCCCCCAGATCATCGGGGTGCTGGTCAACGGTCACTGGTTGCGGCGGCATCATCACCGCATCGGCGGCATCACGCACCTGAACATTACGCCCTGGGTCGAGTTCGGCGCCGATAACGAGCTGGAGATCGTCTCCTGGGGCGGTGCCAGCCGGGGGACGGTCGACAAGGTGACCCTCTATTTCTACGGCCGCGACTAGGTATAAAGGTCCCATCGATTGGGTGCGTGCCTTCAGCACGAAAAAAGGTATTTAACCGCTTGCTGGGGCTGGGCCCCAGGCGTTTAATCGCACATAGTTTCGCATGCCGTAGGTATGCGCCCAAAATGGCCTTTCCAGAAAACCAATCGGGAAGGGCCTCTAGTCTGGAGAAGCAGCGCGACCGTTGGGCCGAGAGCATGGCGGGTTTGTTGCGTGCGAAACCGTTTCGATGAGTGCGTATTGGAGATAAGTGGGTGAACAATGGCATAAAGATGGTGCTGGTTGGGATGATGCTGGAAGCAAATCTATGCTTCGCTGGCGACTTGCCCTTTGTCCACAGCCTGTTTACTGACCACATGGTGCTGCAGCGGAATGCCGAATGCCCCATATGGGGCTGGAGCGATCCTGGCGACACGGTCACCGTTGAATTTGGCAATCAGGTTGTGTCCGCCGCAGCGGCCGCGGACGGGCGCTGGGAAGCCCGCCTGGCCCCCATGGACGCCTCCACCCAAGGACGCTCGCTGATCGTCAAATCCAAAACCCGGCTTGCGAACCCCCGTAATGGAAAAGAGAGCCTGACCGCCAAAATCAAGAACGTTCTTGTCGGCGACGTCTGGCTTTGCTCCGGCCAGTCCAACATGGACTTTGGCATTAACAGCGCCAATCAATGGTGGAACGAATTGCCGTCGGCGCCCGTTGATGGAATCCGCCTGTTCTGGGTTCAGCCCGACAGTGCCTTTGAGCCGGCCCGGACCGTCAGGGGGAATTGGTCCGTTGCTTCCCGAAATTCCCTGCTGCACAAGAAAAGCCCCTATACGTCGGTCGGCTTCTCGGCGATTGCCTGGTTTTATGGTCGGGCCCTTCATCGTGAAACCGGTGTTCCCATCGGTGTCATTGAATGTGCCTTGGGCAATACGGCCATCGTTTCCTGGAGTACGCTTGCCAGCCTTCGAACCCAGGAAAAATACAAAGGACTGCAATCCTCTCTGCAGGGATTCGAGCAGGGGCATAGCCAATGGGCACGAGGCAGTGATCCGGGTTGGGAGGTGGCGAAAACCTGGCTTGCTCCGGACTACGATGATTCCGCCTGGCCGGTTGCGGAAAACCCCCGGGATTGGGGAAAGGGGGATTTGCCGGGATTCCGTGGGTTGGGCTGGCTGCGCCGGACAATTCAGCTTCCCGAAGCATGGCAGGGGAAACCGCTGGTATTGAACCTGGGTGCCCTGACCGAACGGACAACCGTTTGGTTTAACGGCCGTTTCCTGGGAGGGTTCGACGGGGGGAGTCACAAGGATGTGATCAGCGGGAAACCCATCGAGCAGCTTTACGATGTGCCCCCGGAGGCAGTGGCGGCGGGGAGGAACGTGATCACCCTCCGAGTCCATGGCCAACGGGGCCTTCACAGCCGTTCGAAAAGCCTGTATCTGGAACTGCCCGGTTCCGGCAGCCGGATTCCCCTGACGGATCAATGGCGACTTCGGGCGGGAACCCCCCTGCGTGAATTGCAAGGGCGGACCCGTCACCCGGACCGCTTGAACGGGGTGCCCGGCGGGTTGTTCAACGGCATGCTTTCCCCCCTTGCCCCGTTTGCTCTGCGCGGAGCCGTCTGGTATCAGGGGGAGGGAAACGCCGGCCAGAAAACCTACGATCAGGCCCTGCGGGCCCTCATCCGGGACTGGCGGCAGCTGTTCCAATTGGGGGATTTCCCGTTCTATATTGTCCAGCTGTCCGGGTACAGCTCCCTCCCGGAGAAGCCGGGCAATTCCAGCTGGGCCTTGACCCGTGAAATCCAGGCCCGGGTGGCCCGCGACGAGCCGAATTGCGGTCTTGCCGTATCCATTGACCGCGGAGAGATTCACGACATCCATCCGCCCAACAAACGTGATGTGGGCGAACGTCTGGCCGCGGTGGCCTTGGCGAAAACCTACGGCAAGCCGGTGCCTTGCGAAGGTCCGACCTTCAAGACGATGGAGATCGAGAAGGACAGGGTGCGGATTCGTTTCGACCATGCCGCAGGTTTGAAATCCCTGGGTAGTGGGCCGAGCGGGATTGCGGTGTGCGGCAAAGATCGCCGCTGGGTCTGGGCACAGGCACGGATCGAAGGCGAAAGCCTGGTGTGCTGGAGTCCGGAGGTCTTGACCCCCATGGCGGTACGCTACGGCTGGGGGGATAACATGCTGTGCAACCTATATAACGGTGCCAATCTTCCCGCTGTGCCTTTCCGCACGGACGATTGGTCGGAATGATCGCTGGTGCCGGAATGGTATTAATCTCGATCAGCCGTGATCATTCCGCATCGGCGGCACCACCCATTAAAATTCAACATGTGAGTAATTAACATTTCAAACGGGGCAACGTTACGTCATGCTACGAAATCACGAGCAAATCATGGGCTTCTGGCTCAACGAGCCGGCCATTCTCGATCACGACAAGATCCGCCGGGGCATCGGCGAGCTGGCCCAGGCCGGCTACGGCATCGTCCGCATCATGCTCCGCAACAGCAACTTTCCCCATCGTTCCCCGGAGGTGGTCGCCGCGGTGGCGGTTGCCGTCCAAACCGCGCACCAGGCCGGCGTGAAGGTGGTCTTCGACTCCGAACCCCACCACATGGTGGCCCGCGATATGGGCGGGGAGTTCCCGGATGCGGTCGGCTGCCGCCTTGTCAAGGTCGAAGCCCAGTTGGTGGACGGCTATTTCAAGCTGCATGTGCCAATTGCAAACCACATGGCTGATCACCCTGTTTTCGACCGGGTCGAGGCCGCGTTCCTGGAGGCCGACGGGCAAACCGTTCTCCTGGAGGATTTCGACTATGACTTCGTCTGGGAAATCTCCGCCTTTGCCGATGGCCACACGGTCCACAAGCAGGATTACGTGCCCGGAGCCGCCATGGCCCGCAGCCGCCATGTCCAACTCAGCGGAAGATTGGCCGCGCATCCCAAAGGCCGCCTGACCGTCTATGCCAGGTTCCGGGACAACGAACTGGTGGATTTCGCCTCCGAGGGGTTTCGGGCCTACTACCGGGATCTGGTCGACCGTTTCCGGGACGTCCCGCTGGACGGAGTTTGCTGGGATGAGCCGGCCATCGGTGGAGACTGGACCAACTACCGCTACGGCGACGCCTTTGCCGACTTCTTCCAGAAACGCAACGGCTATGCCCTCAAAGATCGCCTGCACCTGCTGGACTCGGGGTCGCTTACGCCCGAGACCGTCGCGGTGCGCCTGGACTACTACCACACCTTAAACGAGACCCTCTTCCAGGCCCAAAAGGATTTCTTCGAGTACGCCGAAACCGTCTTCGGCAGGAAAATGATTCGCGGCACCCATCACACCTGGCAGGGCGAAGGCGGAATTAACGACTACCGCGCCGGGGCGGTCGACTATTTCCGCCTCAACGACATCATGGACGCGGGCTATACGGACTGCTGCTGGTGGGACCAGAAATCCGTGGCCTACAGCTACATCCTGGGTTCGTCGCTGGGGCGTCTGACCCCTTCCGGCCAGTGCGAGTGCAACACCTGGCACTGGAAACCCACCAACACCCAGGTTCAGTACAACGCCCGGCTGATGAGTCTGATGAACATCACCTGGTTCAATATCTGGTATGGCGACAATGCGGACACCTGCATGTACCCCAGCCACTACACCTGGCACACCGCCGTGGCCGCCATGCAAAATCATAAGCAGAGCCAGCTGCGGCTGGGCAGCGCCAAACCGGTGGTCGATATCGCCGTTCTGCATGACTGGAAGTCCATTGCCGGAACCAACGATGTCACCATCGCCAATCTGCACAAGGCCTTCTGCCTGAACCTTTCCAAAGCGGCCATCGACCACAATGTGGCCTTTGATTTCATCGACGATCGTCTGCTGGGTGCCGCCCGGATTTCGGACGGTAAACTCTGTGGCGACCTGGGTGCCTACTCGATTCTGGTAGTGCCCTTCGCCACGGTCATCTCGGACGAGTCCTGGAAAGTGGTCAAGGAGTTCAGTGCAGACGGTGGCAAGGTCATCTTCTGCGGGCCGGCCCCGGAACTGACCGCTTCGGGGCAGGCGATCAGGGCGGAGTTCGCAGACCTGATCGGAATCAGTCCCGTTCCACTGTCGAAATACCTTGGCTGGTTCAGGCAGTCCTGCACCAGCCTGCCTAAAGGCCGTCCAGACCGCTTCGATCCGGCCTACCCGGTGGCTAGCCGGTCCGGCCAGGTGCTCGTCTCCACGGAAAACGAACCGTGTGGGGCCCAAAATGCGGCCGGCAACGGCTTGTACTTTTCCGGTTTCGAGGCTTCGGCGCCGGTCCTGAAGCAGTTGCAGGAGTGGAGCACCTGCCCGGTCCGCTGCCACTCCGGCTCCATCCTGTTCCGTCTGTATCAGGAGGAGGATCGCCGGATCCTGATGCTGGCGGCTCGGGAAAATATGACCATGACTGGCATCGTGGAGTTCGGCCACCACGCTTTCGTGTTCGAAGGCGGCCAAACCGCCTGTCTGACCTTTGCCGACGCGGGAGTTGCGTCCATCGCGGGAGTCGGGGTGGAATGCCGGCAAGTGGCTCTGGTCGGCGTTTAGCCATGGGGGCTCTACGGTATGGACCGGCTCAGTTGACAAGGGCGGCCCCATCATGTACAATGTGGTTGTTACCAAACCTATCATTGAGGCCACCAGACTATGCCTTCCACCCTTATTCTAGAGTTTAAACCTGAAGCGGATATCTCTCTGCAACGGCAGATTACCGGCTTTCTGCGCGAAGCGGTGAGTGTGGGGAAGCTCAAGCCTGGAGACCGGATCCCCCCGCTTCGCACCCTGGCCGAGGCCTGGAACACCAACTATTTCACGGTCAACGCCGCCATCAAGACTCTGGTGCATGAAGGGGTGATGACCCGAAAGCCCCGGGTGGGCACCTTTGTCAAGTCTCAGAACATTAGTCTGGACAAAGTGGGGATCTATTTCAAGCAAGAGAGTTTTGTCGGCAGCGAGGATGCTTTCTACATGGTGTTGCTGCATTCGCTGCAGGAGGAGCTGTCCCGGCGGGGCGCCCAGAACATCGTCTTTTGGGACGGACGGGAGGAAGCCGATCAGGTGGAGGCCATGCCGGAAATCCGGGAGGCCATCGGCGATGGCCGCATCACTTGCCTGATTGCCCCGCTGGTTGGGCCGTTCGCCATGCAAGCCATACGGAAGCTGTCCGTTCCCAGAGTGGCCCTGACCAACACCGGCGATCCGTTCGTGGTGCAGACCGACGTCAGGACAGCTCTTGAGGAGATCATGGAGCGTTTCGGCGAGCTGGGCGTCCGCAAGGTCGGCATTTTGAACAATGCCATGGGGTTCACCAATAGTGACGGCCAGCCCAACTACACCGCCTTGTTCCAGAAAGCGGCGCTCCAAGCCGGTTTGGAGTGCCGCGACGACTGGCTGCTAACCCCGTCCGTCCCCCCAAAAAGCATCGCCCAGTTCGGTTACGAGGCCTTCAAGGCCTTTTGGCAGCAGACGGACAAACCCGAGGCCCTGCTGCTGGCCACGGATACCGTCGCCATGGGGTGCGTGAATGCCATTCTCGAACAGGGAGTGAAGGTTCCCGACGAACTTAAGATCATCATCCACCGAAATCAGGAAGTGGATTTTTTCGTCCCCTTTCCGGTCGACTGGGTCGTCACCTCCGCGGAGGAGGCGGCCAGGCTGCTGGTGCAAAAACTCGAGGCCCAAATGCAGGGCCGCAGAAACATGCGGCGCAAGCATCTGGGGTATCGACTGGTCCGGAATGTGGGGGAGGGATCAGCAGCTGTACTGTCGCGGTAGGCGTCGCCTCGCCAAGGCAACGCAAGCCAATCTGAAACGAAACAGGAAAAGGTCGAAAAAGGAGAACGCCATGCAGCCTCACAAGATGCGAGCCCATTTCACCCTGATCGAGCTGCTGGTCGTCATCGCGATCATCGCCATTCTGGCCAGCATGCTGTTGCCGGCTTTGGGTCAGGCGCGGGAGAAATCTCGCCAGGTCACCTGTCTGAACAACCTCAAGCAGCAGTATCTGGGAATGGCGGTGTATGCCGACGATTTCGATGACCGCCTGCCCGGTGGACCTCGCTACCCTCATTCAAGTGCCTTTTTGTCGCATTATGCTGGTGTCTACAAGAGCTACCTGTACTATGCGAATTACTACTTGGGTATCCCGACAAAATCCTCGGGGGACCAGGATGTCCGCACCGGTACGACTGCCGACGCGCTGGCCTGCCCGTCCAACAATCTGGACACGTGGGGTCCTGGCTGGGGTGCTCATTGGAAAGCGCACGTGACCTACTCGGTCTTCATGGGCGGAACGGACAACCCCGTTTATGCCTACCCGCGCCTGACGACGATGGGGACCGATGGCCCCAACGGTCCCAAAATGCTGGTGGCCGATGTGGTGGCGTTTCCCGGCACCAATACTAGTCAAAGCTGGAAGTGGGAGAAGGACAACAGCCACGGCCTCCGAGGAGGCAATGTGTTGGCCGGCGACGGCAGCGCCCAGTGGGAGCACATCAGCATCTGGTCTGATAGACTTTACTCGGGCGAAGGAACGGCGTTGCCGGTCCGGAAATACTATGCCTTCCGGGGCAAAACCGGCTGGAACACCAACTACTATTGGAGCCGCCCCACCGGTGGGGGCGGGTATGCGGGCGGGGAGAGCCCGGTCACGACCGCCCCGGCCCTGTTTTACTGAACCTAAGCTGATTGCCCCCGTGCAGGGAGGGAAGACTACCAGGCCATCTTGGGGTGGGCGGAGATCTTTTCCTTCACGTCTCGGTCCACCATGGTTTGTGTCCGGCGGTGTCTGCCTTGGAATGAAATGCGCGTTGTTTAGGATTAAGCATGTCGGAAAAATTGGTCGCCGGTCAGATTGAAGCCTTGGGAGTCAATGGGGTGGCCCTGGCCAAGGGTCGGGATGTTCTGGGTTTCCGTGGGATCGCTCTGTTGCCTGAGGCCGGGGTTTTCGACGGCAAACTGCCCATTGTCACGCTCGCCGAACTAGGGCCCTATGACCCGGCCGGCCGCTTCCATCATGTCGCGTTCGAGGTGCCGACCACCCGTCAGGCGGTCAATGCGTTTCTTCATGTGGAGATGTACGGAGAAAACGCCCCTTTTGTGAACAACTTTCCCCCGGGGCAGTCTGCGACCATTCACCTGCATTGGCTTGTTGCCGATGGCACCGTCTTGGCACGCTACACATCCACCGCCCCTCTTGATTTCATGCTGTATTTCAACGGCTCCCTGGCTTCGGCGCAAGACGCACGGGCGTCCCGGAATTCGGCCATC
>JBFJXC010000012.1:0-24250 GCA_041623325.1 Lentisphaeria bacterium
CGCTGCCAAGGTTCCTGCGGACAAGTGCCACAAAACAAATCCCTTCAAGAAAACCGACCGATCCGCGACTACGCCATTTTGTTGCTCCTTCAGCAAATGAGCGCTGCCGAGGTGTGCCGCCTAAATGTCGAGGACAACGAACCTGGCAAGGTTATCCTCCGCACTCCGGATGTTGTCCAGGCTCTGGTAATGTATGCGACTGTTGAATACCGGGAAGACGCCAAGAGATCCGGCGAAGCCAGCCCGCTTTTTCTATCCGTCGCCAAATCCAAGCCCGGTCGCAATTACACGGCAGACGGCCGGATGACTCCGAAGGCCGTGCGCCAGGTGTTCAAGCGGCTGGTAGCCAAGGCCCTGGGCGAAGACGCCGCCCGGGAGTTCAGTCCCCGGGCGCTACGGGCTGAGTTGAGGGGAACCGAAAGGTTGACTTTCAGCAGCCGGGACGGCCGCCGTACTTCATCTTCCTGATCGCCGCTCGGAGGGTGCCTCCCACATTGGCCCCACCACTCACAAAGAACTCACCTGCCCGTCGGCGGAAATCACGTACTCGCCGGGCTCGTTGAATTCGTAGACATGGGCGCCGCGGTTCTGGTAGGTGTAGCCGCGGATCTTCAGGTACTCAGGCGTGTCGTGGGAGGCCATCTGGTCAGGGGAAAGCGGCACCTGCTCGTAACCGCCTTCGGTCAGCTTCAATCCCCGAACCGAGACCTTGGCGCCCTCGCAGGCGCGAACAACCAGCGCGGCCTGGCCGGAGAGTTCGACATTCTCAAGGCAAATGTCCCGGCCATCCAGAATCAAGGTGGACTCTCCGGAAATGGATCCGCCGACGATCTTGGCCTTGGCTTCGGCCAGGGTCAGGGCGAAAGATGGCCTCAGGATCGCCTTGGGGCCGGGGGTGTAGGGAATACCCAGAATCAACTTTTCAGTCGCTTCGGTCACGGCCATGCCGGCGGCCCGGCACTTCAGGCGGCCGGCAAGATAGAAATCGGATTCGGCGGTGGCCGCGGACTCGGGAGGGCCACCGGCCTGATGCTTGGCCTTGGCATCGACAATATTGTTCTTGTCGGCCGAAAAGCACCACCGCCGGTCGAAGATCGTCACGCCCACCGTCTCGGACGGCCCGAACAGCTTGGGCAGGTCCTGCATCATGGTCTCCAGACGGGTCGGCTTCTTGAAGACGCTCTTGCTCTCGTCCGCGTACTTGGGGTTGACGAACTCGGCGATGATCCCCTGCGACTGCTTGAGGATCTTCACATAGGACTCCAGCGCAATGACCAGCACGTTGATGTTTCCCGGGAATATCGAAAAGCCCTTTTCGTTGGGCACGTCGCCTTCCGGGCTGACGGTTGCGCGCAGAAGCGGATCCAGCTGGTTGTACTCCACGTTCAGGGTCAGTTCGGTTTTCCCCTTCACCAGGCGGGCCAGCCCCCCGACCGCCTCGCCGGGGATGCGGTTGACCGCCATGGAGTTGAAGTCGAAACCCTGTTGTATGGAGACGCCGAGGGAGGCGAAGGCGGCATTGAAGACCTGCCCATTGGTATCCTGGATGAAGAGCAGATGGCCGATGCCGTCGCGTTGCAGTTTTTCGGCCAGGCCGCTGGTGTGCAGCAGCATGTGGATGTCGCCGTGGCCGTGGGGCTTCATGATCAGCTGGTACGTCTGCTTCAGGGCCAGCGAACCATCGTTGTCGGCCACGGCGGGGACCAGCTCCTGCTTGAGAATATGCACCTGGTCCCGTTTCAGCCCGAAATAGTCATGGGCCTCCAGACTGGCCACCGTACCGGGATTGGTATCCTGAGAGGTCATGATGATGAACGGAACCGGCCGGGGGTTGGCCATGCGGCTTTCCATGGCCTTGAGGACCGAGGCATAGTGGGCCAGGTAGGAGGTGTTCTGCACCACTTCCAGCGGTATGTCCAGCTTGATCCCGGAATAGCCCAGGCGCTCGCCCAGCCCGCCGGCCACCAGCACCACGGCCGCCTTGTCCATATTCGCCGCCCCCACGGCCTCGTACTCGTCGTAGGCCTCCCCGAACCCGGTCAGATCGACCATGTTCGGCTGATGCGGTTCGAACCCCTCGAACGGATTGGCACCCTCCCGAGCCTCGGCCAGCAGTTTGCGGGCATTGCCGATGTAGCCCAGCAGCCCTCCCGGATAGGATTGGTCGACCACCCTCAGACTGGCCACAAAGGCCTGTTTGGCCTCGTCGTTGATCCCGGGCCCGTCCCAGTTCGCGAACAGATGGCTCTGGCCCGCGGCAATCAGGCGGTCGATCATGGCCTGGTTTTCCCGGGAGAAGGCAGGCAGGCAGGCCATCAAGCCAGACAAGGTTGGTTCCAGGGCAATCATATCGTTGGCGGTCATGGGCGATTCCTTGCTACTCGTTTGGGCTCATCTCTAACAGCGGCAGATACGTGTTTCACTCAGAACCCGCAGCTTCCCGGGCAGCCTCCGCCCATGCTGCCGGGACACGGACCGGCCATATCGCAGGCCCCTCCCCCGCAGGAAGAGGCCGATTTTGAACTGGCCGCGCTGAATACGCTGAACTGCTTCTGCATGTCCTTGGCACCACAGGACGGACAAACCGTGGGGATGTCAGCCTGGTTCCGAATCAACTTTTCCACCAGCGCCGCACACTGGCCGCATTTGTATTCGTAGATCGGCATGATCGGCTCCTTTTTCAATTCAATTTCCATCAAACCGTAATATGGCCGCTTCCCGGATTTATTCACCTTTCCGCCGGGACACCGACCTGAAAACCTTGAGCCCCCCCCTTGTCAGACCGCGTCGGCGGCGGCCGCGCCGACTGTCTCAACTGGACACGGGCCTGTGTCAACGCTGATACAATCGGAGCCGCCCCCACGGCTCCGCGGCCCTTGGCACCATCGATGCTGCCAGGATATACCCGTCGAAAAACCGGTCAACCCCGAGGTTTCCCCATGTGGCAGTTCATCAGCAATCTCAAGGCGGCGCGCCCGGTATACAACCGGATCAAAGCCGGAAAAATCGGCAGGACCCTGAGCGAGCGCCTGGCCCGCGCTGGGACGGTCCGCATTCCGGACGTTCTCAACGGCATGCAGCTACTGTGCGGGGACGAGACCGCCTGCCCCGAAGACTACGCCGCCTACTTTGCCTTGGACAAGGGGCACGGCACCCGTCTGCTGCGCATGGCAAACGCCCCTTATTTCAGCCAGAATCCAGCCGGCAACAGCGCCACGCTCCGAACCGCCGTTGTCAGCATCGGCTTCCGGGGCACGGCCGAGCTGGCCTGCGCTCTGAGTCTGCGCCGGTTATTCGAGCAGGAATTGCTGGTGGGCCCCTACTCCACGGATCGCCTCTGGACCCACAGTCTGGGCACGGCCATCGCCACCCGCCGCATCATTCAAACCAAGTTCGGGGACGAGCGCTCGGCCGCCCCCTTTCTGGCCGGCCTGATCCACAACCTGGGAATCGTGGCCGAGCATGCCATGCTCTTCGACCATGGCTTTGCCGACGCGGTCCAGGCCCATGTGCTCAATGGCACCTCCCTGATCGAGGAAGAGCGCCGCCATTTCGGATCAACCCACGAGGAGATCGGCAGCGTAATCGGACGTTGCTGGGGGTTGGCGCCCGAGCTGCAAAGGTTGCTGGGGCACCACCATCGCCCGGTAGCCGGCAAGCCTGGCAATGCCCAGTACAACCGCCTGCTGCACGCGGTCAAGGTGGCGGATTGGTTGTGTTTCGAAGCCGGCATCGGCTATGCGGACATCAGCCAGAATCTGGCCGAAGAATATGCCGGAAGCCGCCGGGAGCTCCGCATCGAGGCGGAGGAGCACGCACTGCTGGTCCAGGAGGTGAAAGAAGAGCTGGCCCAATACCGGCGCGTATGCGATCTGTGAGGGTCAAGCGGCTACTGGCGTGGCACAAGCGGTCTCTTTCGCTGCCGGCCCCCGTTCAACGCGAGGGCCCCTGACCGGCCCCCAGGGCGACGGCGAGGCGGTCGGCCAGCTCGGCGCTCGCCTGGACCGGATGGATCTCGTAGAGCCGGTTGCTAGCCGGATCCCGGCGATAGGCTAGTTGCCAGTCGGGATTATCCCGAAGCATCCCGCCCACGTCCAGAATCCGCACCCCGTACTCCCGGGCCAGCTCCCCGACAGCCTCTCCAACCAACCGCTCGGTCGCCTCGCAGCGCAAGCTGGGAAAACCGGTGCCCACGGTCAGACTGCGGATATTCCGGCCTGACTGGACGGCCTCCATCACCGCGGCCAGAGCACGTTTCTGCAGACGAATCGGCACCCCCCCCTCGCAATCCAGGGCCGAGGGCACAATCAGAGCCGCATCCGCGGTCGAGTTCTGCACCCCTCGCACCACGGCCCCCAGGCTGCCACGCATGGCCGCGCACCCGACACCTTCCTGCCAGGGCAGAAACTCCAGCCCGACACCGCGGCGGCCCAGGGCCTCGCGCAACGCCCCTTCGAACGTGGACAAGGGCAGGCCGAACGGATCGGCGATCACCAGGAGTTTTCGGGGCAGACGGAACTCGTCCAGCACGTTTTTGGGCAAAGACCATGTGCGCTTTTCAGCCAAAGTCCGCCGGTGCAGAACCGGAACGACCCGGTTGCCATCCGCATCCAGCAACCCATTGACCGAATCGGCAACCTGGGCACAGGCGGCCACCGGAAGGAAACGCAGACTTTCGCAGGCAATACTGAGCGGCGGAATCCCCAGCGAGAACGAGAGGATGGCCCCGGCCTTGAGCTCGCTCCCCCGCAGAGAGAGATGGCGCTTGGCTTGGGAGGCAGCTTGGAAGCGTTCGGCTCTTTTTGCCGGCATGGCGATCCATTCGACCTCGGTCTCGGTCAGAGCACCGTCCCTATGCAGCGTCCTGGTCAGAGGCAGCAAGACCTCGTCGGAAAGATCCGAACTGACCTCCACAGTCATCCCCAGAGTCTCGTCGTCGTAGATATACGACGGCGCCCAGGTCTTGAGAAAAATGTCTGGATCCTGACCCAGGCCCGGAACCTGGGGCAGATGCAAACGGAAATCCGGGAATGCCCCGCTATCGGAACGGAGCTTGACCTCGGCAGAAGACTCCTGGTCAACCGCGAAGCTGAATGTCTGCCCCCGGTACACCTCCTGACCGTCCAGCAGCCAGCTGACTGCGTTCTGATCCGTGCCGGGCTCGAGCGCACAGGCAAACCAGCTAGCCGTGTTTTCCCCCAGCAAGAACTTCCCGGCGGACTGAACGGCCACAAGCGGGTATCGGGACGCCTGGCGATCCCGGCATTCTCCCAGCACCACCGGCCAGCCCGGGGCAAAGTCCTCCTTGGTCAGCACCTCAAACGTCTCCTGCCCAGGTTTCTTCCAGGCCGCGGAGGCAAACACCTGACCATGGTTCTTCTGATAGTAGAACGCCAGCGGATGGAGGCCGGGTTCCAGCCGGATCTGGCAGGTCTTCTGCCAGCCGTCCGACTTGTCGTGCAGGTCGGTCCAGGCCAGCAGCCGCTGCCCATCCAGACTCAGCGAACTGCCCTCGATCGAATTGATGGCGAACTCATACACGCCCTCTTCCCGTATCACCAGCCCCCCCCGGAACCGGGCCGCGAACCGATTCCTCCCGCCAAACGGATTCACCTTCAACCCCACTTCCGAGGCCTCCCCGACCCCCTGAACCTTCCTCTTCTGCCCGAACAGTCTTTCGACCTCCCCCTCCAAACGCTTCTCGTCCTTCTCCTGACGAATCAAAAACGCCGCCAAGGCCCTTTCGTACCCTCTCTGCTGGTTGGTCAGACGCTTCTCCTCCTGTTTCAACTCCCGCCGTATCCGCTGGGCTCTGGCTTCGGGCTTCTCCAGATAGGGATTCTCCGCCCCCGGCCCGGCCGCCAGCCTGGCTTCGGCCTCCGCCAAGGCCTCCCGGAAAAACCGCACCTTGTCGTCCGTGGGAACCGGATGTTTGGCATCGAACGCCTCCCGGCGCTGTTGGAACCACTGCTGCCGCTGCTCTGCCGTCTTGCTTTTCAAAGCGGCGTGAACCACCTGCACCTCAAGCGGCCAGCGCGACGGAGGCGGCCCCAGCTCGGTCTCCGGCCAGCGATCACTGGCCTGTTTCTCTTCAAAGCCGAAGTAGACGTCGAACGCCTCCAACTCCGATTTGGCCGCCACCAACAGCTCCCAGCTTTCCGAATACAGGAAAAACGGGACCGCCTCCCCGGCCGCGCTGTAAACGGAAACTCCGTTTTCAAGGTTGGCCGGCCAGGCGAACGATCCAAGCGGCACAAAACAGACCTGCCCGGGCCGGTCGCTGCGCACCTGCACGCGAAAGGCCGCTTTCGGATCGCTCCAATCGGCAACGGCAAGGCAACCAATCAAGCAAAGGAGTGGGAAAATGCGTTTCATATCGGTTCCGAATTGCCAATTTAGGGAAGGCTTGCCAGGGGGCAAGCCGCCGGGGCCACCTTGAAAGCCAGATCCCCCCTGAAGGCGGGCACGGCCAATTGCAAGGGAGCCTCGCCGACCTCGCAGGTCAGCCGAACCACTTCCTGCCCCGAGACAGTGTCGAAAAACCGCACCAGATAGTCGGCCTGGCCCAGTCCCTGGACCGCCACGGTTTGATTGGTGATTTCCGGCAGTTCCTCGGCGGATTCCGGGTAGGCCACCATGGTCTGCTTGTGATAAATCCAGCCGTAGAACTCCTGGCTATTGCCGGCGGTCAGGCAGCCGACATCCGGGTTCGGTCCGGCCGCCTCCTCCCCCACGACGGTCTGGCCGACGGCCGCCTGCCCGAAAACGTACTCCTTGCCTCGGGGATCGATGCCCTCCATGAAGGCGGCCAGCCCCTTGAAGTGCTGGTAGTGCTTAAGCTTGTGGATAAACGCATGCCACCAGAGAAAGGGTGTGCCGGCCTGACCGGTGAAAAACGCCGCCCACAGGCCTCCGTGCAGATCGGCGCGCAGCAAAGCATAGTCGCCCGCCTGGCTGGTGCCCCCGAATTCGGTCACCAGGAGCGGTTTGCCGAAGATTTTCAGGGCTTCCTGATGTTTGATCATGTGCTCAACAAAGGGGGTCTTGCCGCGGTAGGCGTCGGCCACCACGTAGGCCAGTTCCGGAAGCTCGCAGACGTTGCGGTACTTGATTTCCTTGTTGTAGTCCCCGCAGAAATGGGTGGTCAGCAGGTGCTCTCCCTGGTCCAGCTCCCGAAATTCGCGGGCCATCTGGCGATGCCAGTCCACGTAGCGGCCGTCGTCGTAGGCCTTTTGCATATTGGTGATCAGATCGCCCTCGCTCCAGAACTCGATTCCGAAGATGTTGGTCTGCGCTCCCCAGCGGGCGGCGATGTAGCGGTTGCGGTTGCGATAATAGCGCCGGGCCTGGGCGTTGTCGAAAAATTCGACGGGCTGATTCAGGCAGGCGCCGTCGGCCGCGGCGAAGTCGGTCTTGAGATTATGGGGGGAGTCGCTCCATTCCTGGTCGGAGTGGCTGGACATCTTGCCGTGGTTGTCCAGAACCAGATGCACGTAGATGCCCCGGTCCCGCGCGGTGTTCAGCACATAGTCCAGCTTCCAGGCGTTGGCCAGGCTGTAGCGGCCCAGGCCGTAATAATCCCGACGGGCACTGCTCCATTCCAAAGCCAGCGACCAAGAGGCCATCCAGATTTCCGCGGCATTGACCCCATTGGCCTGCATCTGCTCGAAATACTCGTCGAACGAATAGGTCCCCTTGTCCGGCAGCACACCCAGGTTCAGGCGTTTCTCGCTGCGCACGTCCTTTATGGTATGCAGATTGAAGCCGATCGGATAGAAAAACTGCCCCGTGGTCAGTTCGAAAAAGCGGGGATCCTGACCCGACACGCGCACATAACCCGGCCGTTCGGAGGCCGAAACCTGTAATACCCGCCAGGGACTGCTGACCGTTTCGGGCTCCTCCCCAGACCGATCCACGACCACTAGCCGAAGCTGGTACTCGCCGGCGACTGGAGGCGTAAAGCGAAAGGCCCAGTGCGGTTTACCTATCGGCCGGACGATTTCGCGGTTGTAATGCAGGTGCCGACGATAATCCTGGGTAAAGAAAGCCGGAAAGCGCACCACCCGGCCACTCGGCCCCGATGCCTCCACATCCACCTGAATCTCGTCCGGGTCGTAGACATTGGCGTACTCCCGCGACAGCTCGAAGTGGCTTTCGATGGTCTCGTACGCCTCGCCGGCGGATGGCAGCCGCCAGTGGTGAACGCTCAGCTCAGGCCGGGGTCGCCGGCCAGTCAAACCCAGCTTCCGGCAGGCGAGCCGCACCGAATCCGCCGGCGGCCCGTAGATCGACACCCCGACCGTGTGCAGGCTGGCCGCATGCAAAGCGCTCCAGGTGCTCTCGTGGCCCACCGGCACCAATTCATGAGCCGTCGCCGCCAATCCCACCCGCAGCATCTGCCAGCGGCCAGGCTCCAATTTCACGCTTTCCTGGCTTTGAAACCAAGCGCCGTCCTTGTCCTGCACAAAAAGATTGGCCTGCAGCGGCCCGGCCCCGTCCCAGTCGGCTTTCAACTGTAGCGACAGGCTGCCTTTGCCCAACTCTTCGGCACTGGGCCGCAGCCTCTGCCGGTCTTTCTCCAGATAGAGCAGGCAGGATCCTGTAAACCCAAGCTCGGTCTGCACCAGGCCATCCTCTGCTGGCACCAGACTGCAAGGTGCCTCCACCCCAGGCTTGACAAACCAGGCCCCCGTCAATTGCGCCTGGCACAGCCCGGAAGACAGGACCAGCACCAGCCAGGCCAGACTTGCCAACTTCGTGCTCGGACGCTGCATGAACCATCCTTTCAACCAAACTCACCCGGCCGCCTTCCGGACAGTCGGAAAGCAAAATGAATAGCATAGCCCCCCAACGGCCCATCGCCACGGCCCCCGAACGCCGCCGGGGCAAAGAATCCAAAACCGTGGAATCACCGCAGGCGGCCCTGGCTCAGGACTGGCTGAGCCGCTTCTGCTCGTCGGCCTTGAACGCTTCGTGTGCCTCCCGCAAAACCCCGGGGATGCGCCCGGCCACCGGAGAATTCCGAATGCACTGCTCCAGCTGCTGCCAATCGGTCATGCGGTCCACCTGCTGGCCCGGAAACCAGTGCCCACCGTTGCCCAGCAGATTGTAGCGGGCTTTGCCGTGCTCGAGCATGCCAAAGGCCTTGTAAAGATTGTAAAGCCGCAGGGTTTGATAGAGTTCCACCCCGCCGGGAGTCTGGTCCCAGGCTGGCAGATTCACATGCCAGTTGCGCAGCCACTCGCGCCCCAAGGCGGACTCCAGCTGCGCCTCCAGGCGCTCCAGGATCGGGCCCAGATGCGTGCACGCCTCGGGCAGAAGCTCGACAGCCGCGCAGAGTTCGTCGAATTCGGACGGCTTGGCCACCCCGCAGCTGAGCGTATGAATTCGCGGGTCCGACAGGCACCAGAGCCCATTGAAGGTGATCGGGTGCAGCGGCTGGCATAGGTTTGACAGGATCGGACTTGGCTTCTGCAGCAACCCGCCTTTGTCGGTCGGGCTGATGATGAACACCCCCATATCCTGGGCGGTCGCCGCCTCGATGGTGGGCAAATTGCGTTGATCCACGTAGAAATAGTGCAGGTTTAGATAGTCGAACTCGCCGCTGTTGACCACCTCCACCAGCAGATCGTTCCAAGCGTGGCTGGAGAAGCCGATGTACCGGGCGCGCCCTTCCTTCTGAAGCTGGCGCGCGGCCTCGAGAATGCCGCCGCTCATGGTGCGCTCCAGGCACTCGCGGTCGTTCAAGCCATGCAATGCGAGCAAATCGACATACTCCAACCTGAGATTGGCCATGGAGGTCTCGAACTGTTCCAGAAACTGGCGGGGGGTCTCCGCAATGCCCACCTTCGTCTGGACGATCAGCTTCTGGCGGGGCAGAGTGGGCAAAATCCTGCCCAGCTGATATTCGCTGGAGCCGTAGCCCCGGGCCGTTTCGATGTGGGTGATGCCCAGCTCCAAGGCCCGATGCACACACGCTTCCAGATTCGCCTGCCCCTCCGGGCTGATGTCCTTGGGGTCGACCTCCCCCCAACCGTGCTGAAAACGCATGCCGCCGCAGCTCACAACCGGCATCGGCAATTCCGTGCGTCCAAATCGGCGATATTCCATCGGCTCGTCCTCGCGTTCGTCAGATTCTCTTTACAGGGGCGACCCTGACCGGGCTTTTTTCTACATCTCTTCCTCTTCATCCAGGCCGTGCACGGTCTTTTCCCAATAGAATGGGTTGGTGAACAGCTGGATGAACCCCTTCCAGGCCCCGATGGAGATCAGAATCCAGTAGAACGGCATCAGTAGGGCCGCCGGCAGGAGATCATAGTAGCGGCGCTTGCAACACGCCAGGCAGTGGATGGCCACAAACATCAGGTTGGCCAGAACCAACACGCAGCTGATGGTGAAGAAGACCACCGAGAGCCCGGACCACAAGGGATCCTGCCCGGGGCCTGTGTAGATCAGCGGCCAGGCCCCGACGGGATGCCCCAGCACCTGCAAGGTGGCGAAGGCCCCAGGCAGATGGGGGCCCTTGAGCATGCCCCACAACGATTGCCCCTGCAAAAGCCCGTGCCCCAGCAATCCCAGATAAACCCCCCCGGCCAGCCAGTAGAGAACGTTGATGACCATCATGAACGAGCTGGCCCCAACGGCCAGATAGAAGCCCAGGAACCCCCAGGGCCCCAGGCCCAGGAAGGTGCGCAAGGGATGGCGCATATGGGTCAGATGCGTCTGAAAGAACCCCTTGACCCAGCGGGAGCGCTGTCGAATCCAGTTCCACAGCTGGCAGTTGGCCTCCTCCCAGGTGGTGGAGTCGACCATGCAGGTGCGATAGCCCCGCTTGTAGATGCGGATCCCCAAGTCGCAGTCTTCGGTAACGTTGAAGGGATCCCAGCCGCCGATCTCCCGGAGCACGCCGGTGCGGAAGTGGTTGGAGGTCCCCCCCAGGGGGATTGGAATGTTCAGGGTTTGCAGTCCGGGCAGGTAGAGATCGAAGGTGGTGCTGTACTCGATGGTGAACCAGCGGGTCAGCAGGTTGTGATGCGGATTGAAATAGTTCAGCTTGGCCTGGACACAGGCCAAGTTGGGGGCCGCCTGGGCGAACACCGCCACCGTCTTCTTGAGCTGGTCGGGCTCGGGGCGGTCCTCCGCGTCGAAGATCACACAGTATTCACCCCGGGCCCGCTTCAGGCCAAAATTGCAGGCCCGCGGCTTGGTCTTGGGCAGACAATCCGGCACCACGATCACGTCGTAGCGCTTGGGCAGGTCGCAGGCCCGCACGGCGGCGAGTGTGGCCGCGTCGTCCTCCTCCAGCAGCAGCTTGATATCCAGCTTGTCCGCGGGATAGTCCAGCCGGTCCAGGTTGTGGATGATCTTGCCGGCAATGTTGGCCTCTTTGTACAGCGGAACCAGAATGGTGTAGACGGGAAGCTGGTCGGCGGCCAGATCCCGGACAGCCTGGGCGGAGACGCGCCGTTCCCCCCAGCCAGCCAGGGAGGCGGCCACTGCCCACCCCCGGAACAGCACCGCCATGAAATACCAGAAGGCGAAGAAAAAGGTGACCAGACAGAGAAAGACATCCCAGCGGTAGGCCAGCAGCAACAGCATCAGGGCCAGAACCGTGGCATAGGTCAGAATCTGCCACCAGCGGATCGTCACGTACGAACAGTCTCGCCCATGCCTGGCCACAAACTCGCCCGTCACCTCGTCCCTCCTGGGGACGGCTCGCGTGGCGCTTGACGTTTCTAACCCTCGTTTAAGCATTCGACCTCTTCGATGGTTGCGATTCGCGAATACCCGCGGCTGCGCCCCAGGCAGCTTCCGCTGGAGACGGTGGTCCCCCGCCGAAATAATCGGTTCTAATTCTCTTTTCCCTTGCAGCAGCGGTAGGCCAGATGCGGCACCGTCTTGTTTTGGTCCAGCCACATAAGCTCGAAATCGGTGCGGATATCGGCAATGTCGGCGATGCCGTCCACGGCCGCTTCAAAAAAGGGCAGCCCCTCCACCACGTTCAGCATGGTCTCTTGATAGGGCGGATGGTCGCTGGCCATGTGCAAAATGCCGCCGGGCACGAGAATGCGGGCCAGCCGGGTCAGAAAGTCGGAGGTGACCAGACGCTTGCAGCGGTGGCGGTCCTTGGGCCAGGGATCCGGGCAGAGGATATGGATGCGGTCGATGGAGTTGTCCGGAAACTGGAAACCGGCCAGATCCAGACTGTTGGCCCGCAGGCACTCCAGATTCCCGAGCCCGTCCCGGGAGGCTCTCCGGTCGAGGCGTCGCAGGCGGCCGAGCATGAGATCGGCGGCCACCACGAGCCGGTCCGGATGGCGGCGGGCCAGCTCCATGGCAAACCGACCTTTGCCGCAGCCCAAATCCAGCTCCACGGGACTACCTTGGCGCCCGAACCACGGGTCCAGGACCTGATACGTATTGGTGGCAATGTGAAGCATGGGGGCAGTGTTCAGCAGTTCAGTAGTTCAGGCACTCGTAATCGCGCTCGTAATCGCGCTCGTAATCGAAACCAAGTGCAATGCTGCTTTCGGGTTTCAGTGGTTCAGTAGTTCAGTGTTCAGACACTCGTAATCGCGCTCGTAATCGCGGTCGTAATCGATTTTCAACATTCGGATATCGGGCCCCAAAACCGTAATCGCACTCGTAATCGCGCTCGTAATCGCGCTCGTAATCGATTTTCAACATTCGGATATCGGGCCCCAAAACCGTAATCGCGCTCGTAATCGCGCTCGTAATCGCGCTCGTAATCGCGCTCGTTGTCGAAAACAAGTGCAACGCCAGTTTCCGGTTTCAGCGTCGGCATTCGGCGTTGAATGCCCAAATATAGCCATCCCCGGCCACATATCACCCCGAGTCGAGACCGCTGTTGTCATTCTACTGGAAACGGGCATATTAGTGCATCGAACCACTGCTTGTGACTCAAGACGGGGCCCACCCCTTGGAGCTATGGAGTAGTGGAGAGATGGGGTGAACGGCAGGTGCTATTCCATAGCGCCAACAAACCAGCCCTCCAAGACTCCTGAAACCATGACAGAGAGAGTCGATATGAAAGCCGCCATGGCAACCAGCAACCGGAATCCGGCTCGCCAGCCCTTCACGTTGATCGAGCTGCTGGTGGTCATCGCCATCATAGCGTTGTTGGCCGGACTGCTGCTGCCGGTCTTCAGCCAAGCCAAGGCCAAGGCGCGGGAGACCAACTGCACCAACAATCTCAAGCAGATCGCGGAAGCCCTGGTCATGTACCGGGACGACAACGAGGACCACATGCCACCCTGGATCTCCACCCTCTTCCCCTACTACCTGGAAACCACCGGCGTCTACCACTGCTTGGCCGACGGCAACTCCGACTCCACCCCCGACGGAGCCTGGGACCCCCACCCGTGGGACGGAAGCAACCCATACGAGGAAGCCTACGACCGTACAGGCAGCCATGGGGAGACCATGGACCCCAATCCGGCCGTGCAGCGCATCAGCTACTTCTACGAGTTCTCAGATGCGACCTGCTCTTGGGAGTACAATGGCGTGTCCGGCACCTGGACGGCGGTCAAGGCCGAACAGATGAAGGAGTACGACCCCACCCTCTTCCCCGTGGTCCGCTGCTTCTGGCACCTGCGCTCCGGCCCCCACCACAACCAGGCCCCCGTTCTGAACGCCGCCTACGCCGGCAACGTTTTCCTCAGCAAACTCAAATGGGAAGACGGCGTCTGGACGCCCTAGCCTCCCCCGGCCGCCACGCACTTCCGAACGCGGGCCTTTCCGCCTTCCCTTTTCACTATCCACTTTCCACTTTTTTCTATTCACTTTTCGGCAATCGGCGCTATGGTTTAGGTTTTCCTAGGCCGGCATCAGCCGAAAGTTGGCACCCCTCGCACGACAACGTCCAGGATCTTGACATGACCGTTCTAGTCCGTTATTCAACCACCCTGCTTCTCGGGGCCTTTCTGGCTGGCTGCGCCCACTCGGGCGCGACTGGGAAGCTCTCGGCCGAACAGCTTCGGGCCGAGCAGGAGCAGGCCCGGCAACAAGCCCGGGACCAGGAGGCCAGCCACGCCGAGGAGGACCTGGAAAAAGCCGCCATCCTGATCGACCACGACAGGCTGCAGGAGGCAGGCGAGCTGCTTGCCCCCCTGCTCGCCTCGGAGGAATTCGCCGCCAAGGCCCAGCGGATGCAAGACCGGATCAATCACCTCAAGCGCAAGCAACTGCTCGAGGCCAGCCAGCGCATTGGCGAAAGCCGGGCTCTGCTGGAGGTGGAACAGGCACTGGGCCTGCCCGAAACCTACGGCCAGACCGTGGTCATCTCCGCCGAGTCGGGGCCGATCGACCTGCCCCCCGGCCCCATGGAACAACTGATCAGGCAGAAGGTTTCCATGCGTTTGGACAACGCCGACGTCAAGGGCATCGTCATGGCGCTTAGCAAGATCGACGGCCTCAACCTGATCGCCGACCAGGCCCTGAACAGCCCGGCCACCCTCACCCTCCACGTCGACAAGGTACCTCTGGCCGAGATCTTCGCCTACGTCGCCCGCAACATGGGCATCGCCTTCCACGTCAGCGAGAACGTCGTCTGGGTCACGGCGGCCGACCCCAAGGCCGCCAAGGGTCCGCGGTTGGAAACCCGCATCTTCAAACTGCACCGGGGCCTGATCCCCCACCTGGAGAACTCCGGAGGCCTGGGCGTGGGCGGGGACCAAGGCTTGCAAAAAAGCATACCCAAAGCCGAAGTCGACGAGGAGCTGGAGATGGCCCTGAAGTCCTTCCTGGACGACAGCCCCCCCGGCGCCACCTACCGCCTTTTCCCCAAGCGCAACCTGCTGATTGTGCGCAACAGTCGCGAGAAACTGCTTCTGGTCCGGGATTTTCTCGACTCCCTGGATTCGACCCCGCTGCAGGTGTTGATCGAGAGTCGCTTCGTAACCCTCAGCCAGAAGGACTTCTTCCAGCTGGGCTTCAACCTCCAGAACCTGATTCTACCTAAATCCGGCTCCGACATCAGCTTCAACGATCTGCAAAACCGGGCTGTCCAGGATCTTACCCTAGAAAAGAACGAGACCCTCGCGCGCGATTCGACCACTTATTCATCCGGGGAAGGCTTAAGCCAGCGTCGCCTGGAGCTGTCCGGCAACCTGCCCGGCACGGTCACCCTCAGCGGCATTCTCAACAGCGTCGTCTACCAGGCCGTTCTCAGTGCCATCAGGCAGGCAGACAGTTCGCGAACCCTCAGCGCCCCCCGCATTACCGTCACCAACAACCAATCCGCCTATATCTTCCGGGGCACCAAGCGCTTCTACTTCGAGAACTACGACTTGGAGACGGTCGACCAGGGGGACTTTGGCTCGACCACCAAGGTCGTTCCCACCGGCTCGCCCAAGGAGCTGCCCCTGGGCCTGTTTCTGTCGGTGCGCCCCAACATCGGCAACGACGGCAAAACCCTGGTGCTGGCCCTGAAACCGGAGGTCAAGGAGTTCCTGGGCTTCGAATCCTTCAGCGAAGACGGCTTGGTCAAACTGCCGATCGTCAGCGAAAGCTCCCTGGCCACGACCGTGGTGCTCAACAGCGGCGAGACCGTGGTGCTGGGCGGCATGCTCACCAAGAACGACTCCGAAACCGTCAAGAAAGTGCCCGTCTTGGGGGACATCCCCCTGCTGGGCTTCTTCTTCCGCCACCGGGAGACCACTTCGAACCCGGAACACCTGCTGATTTTCGTCACCGCCAGGATCATTGGACCGGCCGGACGCTATGTGCAGGTTGTCCCCCAAGCCCCCGAAGCCAACTAGAGCGCAAGCGAACATGCTGAAAGCCAACAGAGCAGCCGGCCTGGACATCGGGCAGGAAACCGCCAAGGCGGTCATGCTGGAGCGCAAGACCGACAGGAACGGGCGCTCCGTCATCCGCACCACCTGCCAGCTGGACTGCCGCGAGGAAGGCATTCTGGACGCGGGCGAACTGCGCAAGCATCTGCACCCCTGGCTGCAGGAGCACGCTCTGGACAAGTCCGAGTTGACCGTCGGCCTGCCCCAGTACCTCTGCACCACCGAGATCTCCGACTTCCCCCCCGGGTCCGGCCTCGAGCTGGAGAAAATGGTCGACTACGAAACCCGGCAGCTGGCCGGCCTGTCCGAGGCCAGTTTTATCCAAAGCCACCAACTCCTGAAGCCGGCCTTCGGCTGGAAAAACCCGGTTCTAATCGGCATTTGCCGTGAATCGGTGGTCGACGAGCAGGAGGCCATCTTCTCCTCCTGCCAGCTAAACCTGGCCGACCTAAGCCTGAGCGGATTGGCCATGGTCAACGCCTACGTGGATCTTCATCCCGACCTGGCCGCTTCGGAGCAACTGCAGCTGCTGCTGGACATCGGGGCGGAAAGCTCCACCCTGGTCGTGGTGGCCCGCCAACAACCGCTGTTCTTTAGTGCCTTGATGTTCGGTGCCAAGCGATACACCCAGGCACTGGCCAAGCACATGGGCATCAGCGAGGAGGATGCGGAGAAGGCCAAGCGCCAAGGGCGCTGGGAGGAGGAAGCCTTCGCCGGCCCGTTCCAGCAGACCACCCACCGCCTGGAGGCGGAAATCAACAACGTACTTGGGGAGTGGCGCAGCCACAGCCCCTCCCAAATCGCCGCCGCCCCCATCGGCCTGGTCGCTCTGTCCGGCGGCGGAGCACAACTGCCCGGCCTGGCCGAGAGCCTGGGAGCGGCCCTGTCCTGCCCGGGTCGGATCATCGGCATTCCCCGGCCGGAACACGACGGACCAGACCCCCGCTTCCTGACCGCCTACGGCCTGGCCCTTCAGGCCGCCGGAAGGGCCCCGATCCCGTTGTCCCTGGCTTCCGACTCCATCCGCTGGCACAGTCGGCGGCGGCAGCGCTTCGCCTGCCTGGCCGCCGCCCTGGTTTGCCTGTTTCTTTTCATGAGCGGTCTGATCACCAAGAGCTACCTGGATCTCCTGGAGGACCGCGAGAATTTTCGGCAGCAGCTTGCCGAACTCCAGCACTGCAGAGAGTTGATTCCCAAACTGGAGGAGCTGAAAGCCGAAACGCGCCACCGGGAGACCGCCTTGGGCCCGCTCATCTCCAAGGGCAACCGCGCCACCCGTTTTCTGGCGGCCATTTCCGAGCTTGCCGCCGCCCGGGACCAGGGGGACTGGTTCATCTACCTGGCCGACGCGGCCGCCTACCATGCCGGCAAAAGCCCGGTTGCCGCCAGCGGACCGTCCGCCCCGCCGGCCTCCGCGGCCAAACGGCCCGGCAGCAGCCTGTTTTTCACCCAACCGGAAGCGGAGCCGGCGCTCCAGGACAGCTTCCACCGCATCAACTGCGCCGATGTCCCGGCCATGCAATCGCTCATCGTGGCTGGCTATACGCCCTTGCGCGCCACCCATCCATACAAACCGGTCCGGGAGATTGTCCAAAAACTCAACCGCAGCCCCGAGTTCGAGGGGGTGGATCTGCTGCCCGACTCCGACCAAACCGGGCGCGAGGACATCTTCCTGGGCTGGGAAGCGCTGCTGAAGGGCAAAGTCGAAGGCCGCTTCCGGGCCTTCACGCTGAAAGTCCCCTTCGAAACCGCCGACATCATCCTCCCGTCCCGGCAGAAGGAGAGGAAATGAACGCCTGGTCCCCTCAGCACCGCAACCTGGCCGCCCTGGCCGCTCTCCTAGCCGCCGGCTCGCTTGGCGTCTACCTGGTCCTGCTACATCCGCTGCGCCGGGACGTCGCGGCCCTCCGGCAGCAGTCCGAATCCCTCCAGCAGGAGCTCAGCGGCAAGGGCTGGCCCCTCAACGCCACCCGGCTGAACCTGCTTTTCACGGAAAATTCCAAGGCTCTGAACCGCCTGAAAGCCAGGTCCGAACAGATCATCTCCCTGGCCACCTCCATGTTCGACGACCGAATCGTGGAATTCTTCGGCAGCCGCGAGGCCTTCCAGGGGGAGGTCTCCCGGCTCGACTACCAGGAGGAGTTCAGTCGGATCGAGCAGCACCTGAAGGGCCGTGGCATCATCCTGGCCGAGGATGTCCTGAATCTGAGCGAAACCACCAGTTCGGCATCGACCTACCAGCTGGTCCTGCAGCTTTGGACTGCCGAGCGCCTGGCCGCCCTGGCCGTGGCCCACGACCTGACCCCCGCCTTGGCCGGAACGGGGGCCGGCGCAACGGAGACCAAATCGCGGCAAGCCTCCTTGCTGGAAGTCCTGCCCGCCAGAGCCTATTTCACCAGCCCCCAGCAGGAAACCGCCTATCTGCTCGAGTTCCCCGTACGCCTTACCCTGGACGGCAGCCTGGACAATGTCCGCCGCTTCCTGGCCGCCCTTCACGCCGGGGCCAACTTCCTGCCGGTCAGCCATCTGCAACTGACCAAAGCGGTCCCGCCGGTCGAAGACTTGGCGACTGACCGCATCCGCATCCGCATCGAATGCAGTTCGTTCTATCAGCCCAACAGCGGCCTGCCAGCCCGAATCAGGAGCACCCGCAAACCCCTGCCCCCGGGCGCCTGACGCTAGGAAGGTCTTCAATCCGATGAATCGCTTCTTGACAACCCTCTCCCAAGAATGGGAAAAAGCCCTGTTGTGGGCCAGCATCGCCCTGCTGGTGCTGCTGGCGGCCGGCTGGCTGGGGGGCTTCGGCGACCAAGGGCGCAAAGGGGTTGCCCTGGCGGCGGCCCAGCCCCAGCAAAGCATGCTGAACGACAAGACCGCCTATGCCTTTCTGACCCTCGAAGAACCCGCCCCGCTTCCGGTCCCGCACCCCTTCTCCTGCAATCTGGACAAGCGGGTGCGCTCCCGTTTCAGAGGCAACCAGAAGAACGAGACCAAGCCCTCCCCCAAAACGGCGCCACCACCCCCGAAAAAACCGCCCAAACCCGAGCCAAAACCCGCCCCTCCGCCTCCGAAAAAGAAAGTCTTCCTGACCGTGGGCTACCTAGGCGCCATGACCACGGCCTCGGGCCAGACCGTCGCCCTCTTGGAAACCGTGGACAGCGGCCAGCGCCAATTCCTGAAGCCGGGTGACCGCCTGGGCGGCTTCCAGGTCGAGACCGTCACCGATGCCGAGCTGACCCTGAAAACAGACACAGGCCAGTCCTTGACCATCCCCTTTGGGAAACGACACAAAGTGGAAGTGCCATGACAACCGCACAGGACATAACCGGGACCCATCCCGAACTTCTCGACATTCTCCAGCAACAGGGCATCCTGGACGCCGACCAGGCCAACCAAGTGCAGCGGCGTATGCAGCGGGCCCAAGTGAGCGCCCAGCAGGCCGTGCTGGATCTGGGCTACGCCTCCCAGGAGGCCGTCTTTCGGGCGTTGGCCGCAGCCAGCGGCCTGGCTTTTGTCGTTCTCGGCAGCCTGACCCCCTCCCCACGCGCTGTACAGAAAGTCCCCGCCAAGGTGGCCTTGCACTACAACTGCGTCCCCTTGGAAATCAGCGGCGGCATTCTCAAGGCCGCCTTTCCCGCCCCGCTGACCTTGCGCGAGCGCGAAACCCTGCGTCTGCTGATCGGCTTGCGCCTGGATCCGGTCATTGCCACCCCCATCGAACTGCGCCAGACCTTGAAAAAACTTTACGGACTGGGGGCCGAGACGGTCATGCAGCTGCGCCGGGACCGGGCCTTCCAGAAGGAGATCGAGACCACCGTCAGCTACGACGATGTCTCCGGCCAGGATCTCAAAGCCGAAGACGAGGAAACCGCCTCCATCATCCACCTGGTCAACCAGATTCTGCTGGAGGCCCTGGAGCTGAACACCACGGACATCCACCTGGAGCCCTTTCCCGACAGCGTCAAACTGCGCTACCGCATCGACGGCATGATGCGCGACGTACCCACGCCGCCGGGCATGCGCGAACTGCACGAGGCCATCGTCACCCGCCTGAAGGTCATGGCCAACCTGAACATCGCCGAAAAGCGCCTGCCCCACGACGGCCGCATCCGGGTGCGCATCGGCGAGGACAACTTCGACCTGCGCGTCTCCATCCTGCCCACCCGCTTTGGCGAGACGCTCTGCCTGCGCATCCTCAACCGCAAGGCCATCTTCATGGACATGGACCACCTGGGCTTCAACCCGCGCCAGTTGGCCGTTCTCAACCAGCTGATCAGCCTGCCTCACGGCATCATCCTGGTCACCGGCCCCACCGGCAGCGGCAAGACCACGACCCTCTACGCCGCCCTGGCCAAGGTCAAGACCGCCAATCCCGAGCGCAAGATCATCACCGTCGAGGATCCGGTGGAGTACGAACTGGAGGGAACCAGCCAGATCCAGATCCGCTCCGACATCGGCCTGACCTTCGCCAGCGGCCTGCGCTCGATATTGCGCCACGACCCCGACATCATCCTGGTCGGAGAGATTCGGGATACCGAGACCGCCGAGATCGCCATACGGTCGGCCCTCACCGGGCACCTGGTCTTGAGCACCCTGCATACCAACGACTCGGTCGGCGCGGTCAACCGCCTAGTGGACATGGGCGTGGAACCGTTTCTGGTCGCCTCCTCCCTGGTCGCGTCCATGGCCCAGCGCCTGGTGCGGCGCATCTGCCCCCATTGCAAGCAGGAGAGCCCCGACATCCCCGACGGCATCCGGGCTGAAATAGCCGCGGCCTGCCAGATCCAACCGGAACAGGTTCGCGCCCACCGGGGGCAGGGCTGCCTGGAATGCGACCAGACCGGCTACAGCGGGCGAGTGGCCGTACTGGAAATTTTCCTGCTCAACGAGGTCATTCAGGACATGGTCAGCCGTCATGAACCCACCCGCGAACTGCGCCGGGTCGCCAACGAAAACGGCATGACCACGCTGCGCGACTCCGGCTGGCAGAAGGTGATGGCCGGCCTCACCACCATCGAGGAGATCAACCGGATTACCGGCAACCTGCGGCTCACCTACGGCTCTTGAACGCTTTCAGCAGTTCGGTGTTCCACGTTGACTTCCCCCGAAAATGGCCGAAACCTTGGCCTTCAGCCGATGCCGATGCCCCAAGGGGCGATATATTAGGGGGTTTCCGCCAGGAACGTTCATGATGCAGGCCGTAACCCAAAGCCTGGAGTGATCGATTTCCGAAAACACACCTGAAAGGACCCCGACCATGGACATCGCCAAAATCTTCGAAGCCCTCATGCTGATCTGTTTCGGAGCGGCCTGGCCCCTCTCCATCTTCAAGCTCTACACCACCAAACAGGCCGGAGGCAAGAGCAGACCGTTCCTGGTGGTGATCATGACCGGCTACGCCTGCGGCATCCTCTACAAAATCTACGGCCGCTTCGACGCGGTCATCTACCTCTACGCCCTCAACCTGGTCATGGTCGCCGTCGACCTCGCCCTCAGCTGGAAATACCAACAGGCCGAAGTCCGCGGATAAGCCGGACTCCTTCCCTGAGAATGCAGACGCCGGCCTTGCCCCCGGCGCACAATACCAAAGAGCACCGTCCGGGCATGCCCGGACGGTGCTCTCTAATTTATCGGACGCTGCTGCGCCGCATGAAGGACCCGCTCCGCCGCTTGCACTAACGGTTCTTATCGGGATTGAACTCTTTCATCCGACTGAATCCGTTGACATTGACCGGCTTTTGAGAATTGCTGAAATCCTCCACATGCCCGTCCACCATCAGGACATTCGCCCGGCCGCGCGGGTGGGTCCCCTTGCCGGTGCCATGATTGAAACGCACCGTGGCCTTGCTCCACCATTCGTTGACCAGCATGTACGGGTCGTAGCAGTCCGCATAAAACCACAGGATGGACGCATCCTTGACTTTGTTGGTCCGCTTCGAAACCGTGTACTTGTTCTTGCCATACCAGCCGTAGCCGGTGGTCAAACAGCGAAGTTCCGGCTTCAACCCCAGGCTGCGCGGGCTCTTGCCAGGGTTGGCTGCGTAATACGAGTTCATATCCAAATAATCCCTCAAGAAGTAGCTCCAAGGGGTGTTCTGCCAGAGGTTGTTCGCGGACCAACCGTCGTTCTCGCTCATGTACATCATTTCCGCCAGACCAACCGTCTTCAACATATTCACGCAATTGATCTTCCGACCCGCCTCGCGGGCCCGACCCAAGGCCGGCAGCAGCATCGAGGCCAGAATGGCGATGATGGCAATTACGACCAGCAGCTCGATCAGCGTGAACTGGCGAGAGTGATCTTGCGGAAGGGATGAACGTACATGAGACATCAGCGACCTCCATTTCAGATTGACTACCTTTACCGCCCGAAAACCGTTTTGAGCGGGAATCGTCCTGCCGCGCTGCTTCGGCCCATCGCCTGCGGCCCGCTTCGAACGCCATTCTGACCTTGTCAGAACGAATCTAGCCCCTGCCACTGTCCATGTCAACCTAGGCCCGCAAAAACCTCGAGCGCCTCGCCCGTGCGTGTCTGGCGGCCAGAGTCTGCATCGATGGGGATCGGATGGCCCAGGCGGGAGTTGGTTCTGACCGCCTGGCGCTACCGGTTTTTGGACGGATTGAACTGTCTCAAGCCCTTGAAGCCGCTGCTGCTGACGGGTTTTTCATACCAAGAAAAGTCCTCGACATGTCCATCCACCATCAGGACATTGGCCCGGCCGCGCGGATGGGTACCCTTTCCAGTGCCATGGTTGAAACGCACCGTGGCCTTGCCCCACCAGTCGTTGCTGGACTGGACTGGATGATAACCGTCTGCATAAAACCAGAGAATGGACGCATCCTTGACTTTGTTGGTGCGCTGGGAAACCGTGTAGCGGTTCTTGCCATACCAGCCATAGCCGGTGGTCATGCAGCGAAGTTCAGGTTTCAACGCCAACTGGCGCGCACTCTTGCCAGGATTGGCCGCGTAATACGAGTTCAACCCCAGGTAATCCCGCAGGTAGTAGGTCCACGGGGTGTCATTCAACGTGTTATACGCGGACCAGCCGTTGTTCTCGCTCATGTACATCATTTCAGCCAGACCCACCGTCTTCAGGCTGTTCACGCAATGCACGTTCCGACCCGCCTCCCGGGCTCGACCCAAGGCCGGCAGCAGCATCGAGGCCAGAATGGCGATGATGGCAATTACGACCAGCAGCTCGATCAGCGTGAACCGGCGGCAACGCTCGCACCGTAGGGGAGAGAGGGTTTTAGACATTGACGACCTCCTTTTCGGGTTGATACACACTCAGGCTCCACGAATTGTTCTTGATGGCCATGTAGGTTCTGACCGCATTGGCCAGCTGTGCCAACCCCGGCCGAATATCCATGTCGGACTCCAGACAGATCCGGATGCCTTTGGCAATCATATCGAAAAGGCTTGGGGAATCCAGATTGTAATGCCTCCTGACCTTGGCTGCCTCCTGAAGGAACAGCGCGTCCTGGGAATCGGCCGAGTCCAGGCCCTCCGCCGCCGCGGATTTGAGAACGGGAATCCCGTACTTCAACCGGGCCAAATTCTCCTGGAACGACTTGGACAGCAACAGCCTGAGCAAAACTCTCACCGCCGCCATATTGACGCAGTTCTTGCGGACGCACAGCAGCTCGGTCACCTGCATAGTCGTATCCACCCCGCCGGCAATGCCCGGCAGCGGAACCACCCCCAACTCTTTCCAACCTTCCTTTCTCAACCGCGCCACGCAATCCCGCCCCCCGATGTAAAAGGCCATGTTGCGCTTCTCGAAAAAATCGGCGTACACCGTCTGGTTCAGGCCCCGATTGACCAGTTGGCCAAGCTCCCGGTAGAGTTCGAGCCCGCGGACGGTCTCCTGGCTGTCGATGCGCACCGGATCGGCCAGCCCGGGGTTGATCAAGGTTCCGCCGCACCGCAACACAATGTTGATCCAGTAGTAGGGGTCGGTGGTCCAGTAGATGATGCGCTCGGGCTCGATCCGGTTGCGCAAGAGCTTGATTCGCTTGACAAAGTCGTCCCAATCCCAACCTGCTTCCGGCGGAGGACATCCGGCCTCGGCCAGAACCGCCGGGTTGTAGAACATCACCCGCGGCGAATAGACAAACGGAATTCCCACCAGCTTGCCGTCGAAGTAGAACGATTCGAATGGCTTCAGATCAATGTCGTCCTTGTTCGGAACGCACTCGTCGAACACCGCTTGCAGATCCATGTATTCGTCGTGGTGGGCCTGAACCGTGGCGGTGGTCTGAATCTCATACATGCTCTCGGTAAACTGGGAGGTCAGATGCATCTCGGGCAGCTTGTCCCTGAGCAACCGCTCCAATTCCCCGCACCAGGGGCGATCCGTCAGATAGGCCGTGACATTGGTATGCAGAACCCGGTCCTGCCACTTGTCCTGAACATAGGAACCGCCGCGCGGAAC
>JBFJXC010000013.1:0-23611 GCA_041623325.1 Lentisphaeria bacterium
AACAGAGGGGGAACGTTTGGTGGTTCAACAGGGAAGGTGTCGGACCTGTCGAACATGTCCGACCCACCGAAACCAGAAACCACGGACAGGAAAAACGGCCCCGTCTCAAATCCACCATGCCTGTCTCATCCATGAGGCATCCTGGCAGGCGGAAGCATGCGCCGCCAAGCTCGAAACCGACTTGGCCAGGGTCTTGCTGAAATGATCGCCTCAGGCAACGGCAGCCCCGCTGGTTGACCGGTTTGCCTGCCATGTGTTAACTTAGGCATAGACCTTAGGGCCCGCGGCCCCAAAAGCCATCGGATTCCCGATGGCCAAAACAGGAGAAGTTCCCATGACTCACCAACCTGAATCCACGTCTTTACGAGCCGGATTCCGCCAGACTCGCCCCAAGGCGGTTGGCGGGGCACTGCGGCTGGCCGCCTGCGCGGCCATGCTTTCGGCCTGTGTCCAGGCCGCCACCTACCACGTGGACGCCTCCACCGGCAACGACTCGAATCCCGGCAGCTCCGCCAGCCCCTTCAAGACCATCCAGAAGGCGGCCGACTCCATGTCGTCCGGCGACACCTGCCTGGTCCGCAGCGGCGTCTACCGCGAAACCGTTACGATTCGCGCCAACAACACCACCTACAAGGTCGCCGACGGCCACACCGCCATTATCAGCGGCGCCGACCCCATCACCGGCTGGAGCAAGCATTCCGGCAACATCTACAAAGCCACAATGGCGTGGGATCTGGGACGCGGCAAAAACCAGATCTTTGTTGATGGGAAAGCCATGTTGGAAGCCCGATGGCCCAACACCCCCAGCCTGGATCTTTCCAAACCGGTCAAGTCCGAAACAGATTCCGGAAGCGAATGGACCTCCAGCACCGCAGGCACCATCATCGACTCCAGCCTGCCCAGCAAGAACTGGGTCGGGGCCACTGCTGTGGTGGCACCGGGCAGCGAATGGGTAGCTTACACGGCTACCGTCCAAAGTCAGTCAAGCGGACGACTCAATCTCAAAACCGACACCACTCTATTGCGCTGGTGGAAGCCCTCCGAGGCACTTAAGGCTGGAAACCACTATTTCCTAGTCGGGGTCTACGACGCCCTCGACAGCGCAGGCGAATGGTTTTTAAACACGACCACCAACACCCTCTACCTGTGGGCACCCGGTGGCGGCGATCCCTCTTCACAGCTCATCGAAGCCAAGCGGCGCCGCTTTGCACTAGACATCAGCAACCGGAGCAACATCACCCTTGATGGCTTCAAAATCCTCGCCGCCGCCATCAACTCCTCTGGGAGCACCCAGAACTGTGTGATTCAGAACATCACGGCCACGTACGTGGACCACTTCACGGTTATCGACGACGATGCCTGGGAGAACGGCTACTTCGTCACCCGCACCGGCATCATCCTGGACGGCAACAACAACACCATCAAAGACAGCGAGATTGCCTACAGCGCCGGAAACTGCGTATCGGTCAAAGGCTTCAACCATACCCTCCAAAACAACCGCATCCACGACGCCAGCTACGCGGGAACGGACTGTGCGGTCGTCTGGACCGAGATGGACACCTCGGGCCATGTCATCTCCAACAACCGACTCTACAACTCCGGTCGAAGCATCATCGTGCACCGCCGAGGCAAACGGCTGAAGATCCTCAACAACAACATCTACAACGGTGGCATCCAGTTCAACGACCTCGGCCTGACCTACACCTACCAGTCCGATGGCGATGGAACGGAAATCGCCTACAACTTTGTCCATGACAACCTGTCTACCGGTCATTCGGCCATGGGCATCTACCTGGACAACGGCTCTTCCAACTACCTGGTCCATCACAATGTCATCTGGAACACTGCCAACGCCATCCAGCTGAACCTGAACAGTCTGAATAACAAGATATACAACAATGTGGCCATGGCCAAAAATTTCAGCATCGGCGGCGGCGTAGCGCCAAGCGACCCTTCAATGGCCGGAACGGTCATCCGCAACAATATCTGCAATGCCAGCCTGACCCACTGGCTGGGGGTAGCCGGCGCAACAGTCGACCACAACATCCTCTCTGGAACCGACCCCAAATTCGTGGATGCGGCCAACTTCGACTTCCGCCTGAAGCCCACATCCTCGGCCATCGACGCCGGCGTCGATGTCGGCCTGACGCAGGACTTCGTCGGCACGCCCATACCCCAAGGCGGCAAACCGGACATTGGCGCCTACGAATACACCAGCACACCCGGCACGGGCACCACGCCAGGCGTCACCCCCGGCACCGGCACAAGTCCCGCCGCCCCGGCCGTCCCGACCGGACTGCGAGTTCTGGAGTAAGACCGGCAATCAAAACGGCGGTCTCCGAGACAAACCTCTCTGGAGACCGCCGTCTACTGCCATTTACTTAAGCTATCACTTGGTTATCGTGCGTCCCGACTCCGTAAAGCGCGAGACGGCAACGGGGCCCGACCCGCCAGCCGAGGCAGGCCTCTGCTGACGAGCCCCTACCGCAGGCCGCTTTCCTCCAGCAGTTCATGCACCAGCAGCGAGGCGACAACCGGCACGCAGCGGGCGTTGCGCCAAAGGGTGCGGTGCCCCCCGGTCAGAGCTCTGAAAAGCCATTCCAGGCCTGCCCGCCGCACACAAGCCGGGGCCCATGGGCGTTGCCCGGAGTGAAAGTCGAAAGCCGCGCCCACCCCAAGCATGACCGGCACATCAATTTGATTCAAATGATCGGCCATCCAGTGTTCCTGCTTTGGCCCTCCCAAGCCAACCCAAAGCAAATGTGGATGGGCCTGCTCAATCCGGATCCGCACGGCCCTCTCCTCTTCGCTGGTCAGCGGCCGAAAAGGCGGACTGTAGGTGCCGACCACCTGAATGCCGGCGAATTTACGCCTCATCTTTTCAGCCAACTGGTCGGCCACGCCTTCGGCGCCTCCATACAGAAAATGCCGCCACCCCCGGGCAACCCCGTACTCGCAGGCCGACAGAAAAAAACTCGGACCCGAAACGCGTGCAGCCAGAGGCGTGTGCTTAATCCTGGCCAGAAGAGTCAGAGAGACCCCGTCTGGCAGGGTCAAGTCCGCCTGCTGGAGAATCCGCTTGAGCTCGCCGCTGCGCATGACTTGTGCCAGCAGATTGGCCTCGCAGAAGCAAACATAGTGATGACCGCCGTCGGAGACCAGACGCTCCACCCCCTTCAAGGCCTCATTCGGAGTCGCCGAGGCGATCTTCAACCCACCCAACTGCACCGAGGCATTCCCGGTGCCCTCTTCGGTTATCAGTCTCATGGTTTTCCCCCTATCCCTGGTGATGCGCTTTTCCCAAGATGCACACCGTGACGAACCTGCGACATTATGGAACCGGTGGAGTTCGCGGCAAGCGAGTGGCGCAACTCCACCAGTTCCAAAACCTGCCGATTAAACAGGCGAACCCCTTCGGCATTCAGATGATGCCAATCAAAAAAGTGCAGGCGATCGTCCAGAACCAGACGATCGTTGAAATCGATGTAAGGCACGCCGCATTTCCCGGCCAATTGCCGGACTTGCTCGTTCACCGCCGCATAGTTGGCCGTCCCATTGCGGGTGGACAGCGGTAGCGGCTGGGTCACCAACAGAATCCGGCTATTGCGGCTGGTCACCAGCTCGATCGCTTTCTTCAGATACCGCATCTGCTGCGGGTTGACACTCAAGCTGCCCCGATAGCGGTCCCCGTCGTTTCCGGTCTGGTTCCGCTCCACATACCCGCCCTCCACATAGTGCTCATCCTTTTCGGGGTGCTGTCGCTCCTGCTCCAATGGCTTCAGAAGGCGCCGCAAATAAACGGCCGCGCAAACGTTGAGAGCATGGGGGTTGCCCGTTCGCAACCCCATGGCCACCACCTCCCCGGAAAGCGGAGTGTTGCGGGCCACGTCCACAAACGACTTAAATCCATCGTTCTGCAATATGTGGGGAAAGACCTCGAAGACGACCAGGCCGGGATTAACTTCGGACAAGTACTTGCGTAGCAGGTAATAACTATTCAGCGGCGTTTGCCCGGTCGAGCCGATATTAAACGTTTTCAGGCCGGCTTGGGCAAACAAGCGCGGATCGAAGCTGCGGTAACAGTGGGATGAGCCGACGAATAAAATGTCAAGGTCATCGTACGCTGTGATTTCCCGAAATCGTTGCAGAGTGTAGGAGCCTCCGATCCCCGGCTTGACATGGTAGCCGGTCACCCGGCAGAATAGGGTTTTGCCGCGGAATTCAAGCGTTTCCAGGACCAGCACCGTCACCGTGTACAAGACCAGAAAGCTCACGGTGAAAGCGCCCAGTTTCAGGAGCCAGTGGTCCGGAACAGCCGGCTTTCCTTTTTCAAGCGTAGCCATTGCTTCTCTCCCCTTATGGTCATGTGACAGATCAGGCGGATCCGACTTGTTGGCTTGCATACGCCATTACCAACGGCCTCTGGTCAAAATTGAAAATAAATAAAGTCGACGTCGGCAAACACGCCGAGTAGCAGGATACCGACAAGTACCAGCTGGTAGGCAGGCCAGCGGATCCAAATCGGCCTGGCAGACAGCCAGCTCCGCATAACCCGGTCGCGTTGCAGAAGATTGACCGCCAACAGGCAGCCAATGGATAGCACGGACAAAGCCAGTTGATCCCGGCCCAGCCCCAAAGGCTGCTGCAGGTTAAACCCTGTCAGTGCCGTCCGGACAATGTAAAAGGCCTCGCCCAGCGAATTGGCCCGGAAGAAGATCCAGGAAAACAGGACCAGGTGGAAGGTGACCAGCACCCGGAAGCCGGCCAGAAGACCGGGAATTCGGTCCAGTGCCAGCCTATCTGAAACTCGTTGCCGCAGGGACGCCGTCCAGAGCGACACAACCAGATAGAAGCCGTGCAGCCCACCCCAGACCACAAAAGTCCAATTGGCCCCGTGCCACAGGCCGCTGATCAGAAACACGGCCGCCAGATTGGCGTACCAGCGCCACTTGGCCACTCGATTTCCTCCCAGCGGAATGTACAGGTAGTCGCGAAACCAGGTGGACAAAGAGATGTGCCAGCGTTGCCAAAACTCGGCGATGGACTTGGCAAAGTAGGGTCTCCGGAAGTTCTCCATCAACTCGAACCCCATCACTCGAGAGGCCCCAATCGCGATGTCCGAGTAGCCGGAAAAATCGCAGTAGATCTGGAAGGCGAAAAAGTAGGTAGCCAGGATGAGCGGCAGTCCCGCATAGTCGGTCGGATGGTTGTAGACCTGATTCACGTAAGCGGCCAGACGGTCGGCGATCACCACCTTCTTAAAGAACCCCCAGCCCATTTGCTTCAAGCCGTCGCCCACCCGCTCCACGTCGAAATCGCAGCGCCTGTAGAATTGGGGCAGCAGGCGAGTCGAGCGTTCGATAGGTCCGGCCACCAGCTGCGGAAAAAACGCTACGTACAGCGCAAACATACCCAGATTGCGCTCGGCCGAACGCTGCCCCCGGTACACGTCGATGGAATAGCTCAGTGTCTGGAACGTGTAGAAGGAGATCCCCACCGGCAACAGGGCTTTGAAGGCGGGCACATCGTAGAAGATGTCGAAACGGGTTAGAACCAGCCGCAGAGAACTGTTCACGAAATTGAAGTACTTGAAGGCGAAGAGGATGCCCAGGTTGGACAACAGGCTCAGAAGCAAAAATAGGCGCTTTCCGGCCCGACTCTCCCGGCTTTCCATGCCGATGGCCGCGCCGTAGTCGATCAGGGTGGAAACCACGATCAGCAGCAGGTACTCCGCTTTCCAGCACATGTAGAAGTAGTAGCTGGCGGCCAGCAACAACACCCAGCGGTGTCGGTATGGAAGGCAGAAATAAAACCCGACCACAAGCGGAAAAAACAACAGGAAGTGGAGTGAGTTGAACAGCATGCGTCACCTCCGCCAATGCCGGTACACCCTAGTCAGATTCTCCGCCGCCCCCATTCCGCCCCGCCGATAAACCCAGCCGTACAACTTATCTAACAGGGGGATCCCCTTGGACAAAACCGGCACATAGTCTGGGGGAAAATGGTTGTCGAGAATATTCTGGCACAGCTCCGGATCATAGGCATAGAACCAGCGTAGATAGCGGAACAACTGATTGAGACACGCGGTGCGGACCTCGAGCCCAATCCTCCCGTCCTCGGCCAAATGGCGGTACATCTTCAACCGCAAATTGATCAGTCGGAGAATATCCGCCTTGCTGTTCCGGGTATTTCGGGAAACGGACACCGGGGTCAATTCACGTCGGATTGTCAGGACCTGATCGTCCAATTGAACACGGCAGCCACGCTGCATCATGCGGAACATCAGATCATATTCCTGACTGCTCTTGGCCGACTCGTCGAAGCCTCCAGCTTCCTGAACGGCCCCCCGCCTCCACAAATTGGAACTGGTGATACCCAACCGGGAGGTAACCAGACCAATCCAGGGGTCTTGTCGGCAGGCCCGCACCACCTCTTCACTGCCATCGTAATTCTGGTTTAGACGGTCCCCAACCACCAAGTCAGCCCCGCCCTTCTTGGCCAGACGGAGCTGATGCTGAACCTTTACTGGCAGGATCACGTCATCGGCGTCGAGAAATTGGATGTAGTCCCCCCCGGCGGCCCTCAACCCCCGGTTGCGGGCCGCACTTCCTCCGGCATTCGGACCCGTAATGACCCGAATGCCGGCGGTATTCTCATAATGGCGAAGCACCTCCAAGGTTCCGTCTCCGGAACCGTCATCCACGGCAATAACTTCCAACACCCCGCCTTTTTGCGCCAGGGCCGACTCGACAGCCTCTGCGGCAAAAGCCTCGGCATTGTAACAAGGGATCACAACTGATACAGTATTCATCGTTCCACCATGGCGGGAGCCGCCACCTCCTTCCGGTTTGAGGCCGCCGACATGGCCAAAGCCCGTTCATACACCGCGCTTAGCTGCAGATAGACCGCCTCCGAACTGTAGAACTTCAATGCCCGGGCCCGGGCGGCCCGGCCCATGCGGCGGCAGAGCTCTGGCCGCTGCCACAAATACCGAATTTTCTCCGTCATCTCCTCGGCGTTTCCCGGCTCGAACAGCAGGCCGCCTTCCCCCTCTTCCACCAGCTCTGGCCAGGCCCCGATGCGGGCGCACACCACCGGCTTGCCTCGCAGCATAGCCTCCACAATCACCAGGCCAAATGTCTCGTAACATCGACTGCACTGCACAATCATTCGGCTGGATTCGTAAAAGCGGTCCAGCTGACCGCCGCCTAGGTAGCCCAGAAACTGAAAATTGGGCGGAACCGACTTGGACCACTCTGGCATCTGCCGGCAATCCCCCGCAATTTTGAAAGGCACCTTGGGCAAGGCCTCGGCCGCCTGAACCAACAGCGGAATGTTCTTTTCCGGGCTGATCCGCCCGGCATAGCCGACATAACCACCGGGGCCATGGTCAACGACTTCCGGAACTGGCACATGATTCGGCACCACAACTGTCCTGCTGGCCGGCACCCCCTCCCGAACCAGCAGTTGCCTCTGGTTTTCAGACAGAGCCATAAATATGCTGACATTGTCGTAATACAGGCGCAACGTTCGGGCGGCCGCATTGCGCAGTGCGTAGCCCACACTTTTGCAAACACTCCGCTCGCAGTTTTTCAGAACACACCAGTACTCCCTACCCCCCAGACACTTGTGGCATATCTCGCCCCGGCTCAACAACAGGCCGGTGGGACAGACCAGGCGATAATTGTGCAAGGTCATGACCACCGGAACGCCAGCGTCTCGGCATACCGGCAGCACCGAGGGGGAAATCAGAGGGTAGAGGTTATGGATATGCACCAGATCGGGCTTTTCATCCCGCAACAACCGCTTCATGGCCCGACGCGACTTGAAACTGTAGATGCCGCTAAGAAAGGCCCGGGCCTTGCCGAACGGCATCCCCCCGATTTCCGCGCTGCCCCGCATGAAGGACACCACCTCCTGCCCATGTCCGCGCAAGAGGTCCATCAGTGAGAACACTGCGGTTTCCTCACCGCTGGCCTTCTCGTATTGGTTGTGTACGATGCAGATCCGCATGACTCGTTCCGGGTTTCGGCGCCATCCTGATCCAAGCAGCCGGTTTCGGGCTTGGGCATGGTGAGACGGTGTGACTCCCGCTGGATTCAAGCACCCATTCCGCATTCATCCCTGAAGAAGGCGACAATCCGCTCCGCGACTCGGCCGTCCCACAACGGCGGGCAGCAGGGAACGCGCTGACCATTCTTCCGTCGGTTGTACTGGCAGCGAATCTGATCGATGTCATGCCCCACCAGCACGCTGGCCCCGCCAAAGTCCTCGAGGGTCACGGGTCTCTCGGTATTGTCCCGGAGAGTCAGGCAGGGCGTGCCCAGCACGCAACATTCCTCCTGAAGGCCTCCACTGTCGGTAAACATCAGGCGGGCCTGCATGTTGAGCCTGAGCAATTCATGATAGCCCAGTGGCTCCAGCATCAGAAGCCCGGGTGTGGCGCAAGCCTTCTCCCACAGCCCGAAAACCTGCATCTGTTTGCGGGTGCGGGGGTGGAGCGGCCAGACAACCGCCATGTCCCGGCAGCAGTCCGTCAGAATGAATTCCAACAACGAGCCGAATATCCCCCGGTCGTCCACGTTGGAGGGCCGGTGCAGGGTCACGATCGCGTAATCATGGGCACTCAGCTTCGGCAACGGTTTGGAACCGCCAGGTGCGCCACCGCAATCCAGCAGGTTCTCCCGGACCACTTGATTTAGATCCAGTTCCGCCGCCCGCTCCCGGTTCCGCAGCAAGGTGTCAATCATGATATTGCCCACCAGCTGGATTCGGGACTGAGGCACCCCCTCTTTTCGCAGATTGTCCGAGGCCATGCCGTCGGTGGTGAAGAGCACGTCCGCCAGGCGGTCGGTAACCATCCGGTTGATTTCCTCCGGCATATCCAGATCGAAAGACCGCAGACCCGCTTCGATGTGCGCCAGCTTCACATGCTCCTTTTTGGCGGTGATGGCGCAGGCGCAGGTGGCATTGACATCCCCGACCACCACAATCCAGTCGGGCCGCCAGTCCCGTACCACCCTCTCGAAGCAGATCATGGTGCGCCCGACCTGCTCGGCATGACTACCCGAGCCGACCTCCAGATTCACATCCGGAGCCGGAATCTCCAAGGCTTCAAAGAAAGCCTGATTCATCCGGGCATCGTAGTGTTGACCCGTATGAACCAGAAGATGCTCGAACTGATCCGGATACTTCGACAGTTCCCGGATCAACGGGGCAATCTTCATGAAATTCGGACGGGCGCCGACGACCGACATGATTTTCATCTGTCACTTCCCTCCAATGCTTTACTGCATGCCTCCAAGGCCGCCTGAGCCGCCCGCTTGGGCGTATACCCGGCCTCGATCTGCCGGGACTCCTCTCCCATGCGGGCCAGGTCATGTGACCGTTCCGCGAAATAGGACAAACAGCCGGCCACCGCGTCCGGATCCAGCGGATCGAACACCAAGCCATTGCGTCCGGGTTTCACCAGCTCCGGCCAGCAACCGTTGTATTGGGAACAGGCGACCGGCAGACCGCAGGCCATGGCCTCGGGCACCACCAGACTCCAGTTGTCCTCCAGGGTGGCAATTACAAACACATTCGCCGTGGCGTAGTAGTCCGCGATCGTGTCATAGTCCACCGCACCCCCAAAGGCCACATCCGGAACCTGGCGGGTACGCACCCAGGTTTCCAACTCCTGTCTCTGCGAGCCATCACCAACCAGCAGCAGACTGCCGGAAGCCGAAGCCCCAGCCTTGTAGCGCTGCCACCCCGCCAGCAGTTCGAACACCCCCTTCCGGGGTATCAGCTTTCCCACGGACAAAAACACCGGGCTTTTCAACCCGTAGGCTTGCCGGATTTGCTTGCGCCGACTCGCGGATACGTCGGCAACCTTGCCGCGAAGCCCCTCGCTATCCGAAGCCATAGCTCCCGTGAAGATCCGGCCAGCCGCCATTCCCAATCGAAGAGCGTACTCTTTGGATAGGATCCCGTTGCACAACATGGCCCCGGCCTGGCTGACCACCGCCTTCCGGTAAGCCGTGCGCCAGCAGGGGCAGTTGCGCTCGGTATAACACGTCCTTTCATAGGCAATCACCAAAGGCGTTCGCTGAACCAGACGCTTCATGACGGCAGCCGGGGTCCATTGAAACAGACCCTCGGCGATCACAACCTCGGGGCGCTGTTCCAACAAGTGTCGCAGCAGCCCCGGTTGATACGGCACCTGCAAGCTAGCGTTGGCAGTGTCCCCCGCCCTTCCGATCCTCCACCAGAGCTCCCCATCCAAACCCACGGCACGGCTGCCCAATACCCCTTCTATTTTTTCCGACACCCTGGCCGGAGTGCGGGATTTGGAATACAGAACCGACAACATTCCGCCGGTCAGGCGGTCCAATTCCGCATAAACCGGAACCCGATAATCGAGGAAACCCGGATTGACCCACAGAATTTTCATCGTCCCTCACTCAGCAACACGCGCGACCTGCAAATAGTACTGATCCATGCCAGTCGAACAAAAGTGTTCGAAGCCGTAGTTATCCGGCTCCAGCTTCTGCCTCACCGCACGCACGAAATGGCACCAGACAAAACCAAATCCGTACGGTTTGGCCTGGTGACTGAAATATCGCAACGCCACCAGCAGATTGACTAGCGTGAAATTCTTGCGAAGAAAGATGGTGGTACCCTCAATGACATAAGCGTGCTTCTGAGCCGAGTCAGCCCGGGTCCGGTCATGGTAGTGAAACACCTCGGTATCGGGGTTGTAGTGCAGATTCGCCCCGGCGGCGGTCACCCTCACTCCCCAAGCCTTGTCCTGGCCGCCGATGGGGGGATAGTCGTTATCGAACAAACCATACTGACGAAAGGCCCGAACTCGAATCATAGAAGCCCCGCCAGGCAATAGATTGACCCTAGTATGAGTCGTCACCGTCTTGATGGCCCGCAGCGCTCCGTACCAGGTTCGCCGGGAACCCAGGGTGCAGATTGAACGATCGTCACCCCAGCGGACGATGGTGCCATAGCCGTCCACCTCCGGATGCTTCTGGAAGCGATCGAGCATCTTCTCGAAAAAGAGGGGATCCTCGATATGAACGTCATTGTCCAGACTGCAAACATAGTTGCAGCCCAGATTGGCGAGTTCGACTATGCCGATGTTCCGCCCCCGGGTGCAGCCATAGTTTTCCTTGAGTCTGACGATGTTGACGTGTGGGAATGCCTCCCGAACCGCCTCGAAAGTGCCATCATCGGAATGGTTGTCGACAATCAGGACGGCCAAATTTGACAGATGGCCAAACATCTTGAAAAAGATGCCCAGCCAGTTCAAGGTTGTCTCCCGGTGATTATAGCTGACCACCATTACCCCAATCTTGTCGCTAGTTTTTTTCATCTTCAGACATCCTTTCACGCATCACTCCTGGGCGAATGGGACGGGAGTCGTCCTCCGATCATGCGGCACGAGCGCCATCTTCGGCCAACCTTCCGCACGAAAGCAGCAGCAGAAAGCTGGCCCGGTACGGATAGAACCCCGAGGTGGCCGCCAACATGAAAATGGTGCCCTGCACGGCCATAAGCCGTTTCCAATCCCTGCCCTGGATGCGCTTCCAGGGATAAACGAACAGATAGTAGACATAGAACACCAAGCCGACCAGTCCGTGGCAGTAGGCCGCCATCACGAAGTCATTGTGAGGCCAGGTCCTGGCTCCGATTTTTTCTTCGTAGACATCCCCCAGACTCGTATAAGAACGCCCCAACAGCAATTGTGGGAGGCTGAAATCCGCAATGGCCTCAAGAGCGATGCGGTTCAACCCCACCCGGCCGCTCCCGTAGCCATCCGAGCGGATATTTTCCTGCAGCAGCGGTCGCAGATTACTGTCGGCCACCTTGGCGGCGGTGGCCAACTTTCCCGACAGCAGCGCGATCAGCGCGCAAAAGGCGAGTGCGAATCCCACAGCCACCACGGCCGGGGCTTCGTCCCGGTTTCCCAAGCGGTCATATTGCCAGTAGAGCACATACCCGAAATAGACCGTAGCCGCGAGGATGCCGCTCCGTGACCCGCAATAGATGACCAGCAGATACAGAAACGAAATCAGGAAAATGCGTTTGCGGGGCAGCAAGGTCATCAAAGCGATGAAATACATGCCGACCATCTTGGAATTTTCCCAAAGCCCTGAAACCCGGACCATTCCGTCGCCGGTCTTGCTGCCGGCCCCGATCATCCGATACTGATCGAGGAATGGCAGAAAACTCAGACAAACCAGAAACAGAATCAGGTACTTGTAGGTGACCAGCAAGCCGGAAAAATAAACCCGAAGGGGTTTGTACTGGAACATGACTAGGAACAACAGAGCGGTGACAAACATGTCCTTTCGCAGGCTCAGATCGCGGTAGGCCAGGATATAGACCGCCCATTTAGCCAAGGTCAGAAGCGTGAAAATCCGCAGGGGCAGCTCTCCGGAATAATCCACCAGGTACCATCCGGCCACCACTGCGAAAACAACCCAGGACAACCCATTGAACGCGAAGTTGGGTATGGTCATCCCCGCTTGGAATTTCAACAATTGGTTGCCAATGTCAAGCAGCGGAACTGCGACAACCCCCAATGCGACAGCCAGCCACCGGCAGGAAAGCTGAGGCTTTCCGCACCGATCCGCCCTGTCATGTCTCTTGGCTAGCCTTTGCTTTATCATTTATCCGGCACCTATCATAAACCCTTTCACACGCAGGAGCACCCGCACCCAGAAAGCCAGGCCGGGTCCGACAACCTAGGCATCCACCGCTCCGAGCGAGCACAACGCCAAGGTCTCAAACATTTCCAAATAGATCCGCCCCACGCGAGTCGACTCGAAAAGCTCACCAAGACCTGGCACTCCAATCGACGAAGAGGTATCCCCGAAGGTTTCTCGAATCGCGCGGGCGATTTGCCTGCGGTCGTGGGCCACCGCCCATCCGCCGCCATGCTCCTGCAAGTAGTCGCGCATGGCGCTGGCGGGGGGGGTGATCGCAATGATAGGCCGTCCGGCGCAGGCATAATCGGCAAACTTGCTGGGCAGGAAGGGGCTGATCGCCATGTCGGCCTCGATCACCAGCAGGGCCTTGCTGCCGGAGGCCATCCGTGACGCCTCCCCAGCCTCGACTGATCCGATGCACTTGACCCGGTCGGACAGTCCCATCTGCCTGGCCAGATCCTGGAACTCCGGGCAGACCCTGCCGACGCACAGCAAACCGCCGAACTTCCCGTTCAACTCGGCCGACACCTCCTGGATGGCCTCCAGCAGGGGCCTGCATAGGCGCGGGGAATCCAGTTCCCCGATGTGGGCCAGCCAGTTGCTTGTGTCGATCTGGCCACACTCCTGTGAACCGCCCCCGATATGGGGTATGGCCCAGGCTTTTTCCCTAATCGGCACCCCCGTGCCCCGCTCCACCATGTCGATGGCGTAGCGGTTCGGCATGTGCACCCCATCGGCCCAGCGCAATAGTCTCCGGATCACATGCATGTCCCAGGCCGGGCAGATCGACGTTCCCGCCTTATCGTAGGGGGAAGGCCGCAACTGGAAGGGCCAGGGGTCACTGAACGAGGCGACCCAGCCCACACCCGTGCGTCGCTTGAGATACAGGCCAACCCAGTGGGAATCCACCGGTGTCGAGGAGGAGAGCACCACATGGGGCCTGAAGTCCCGGACCAGGCTTTCGGCCACTTTCGTGGCCTGCTGAATCCACCGATACCGCTGACACTCCACCCTCAAGCGATTCCATCCTCGCGCCATGACATTCTTGGCACCCAATCGAGGCGGGGCGGTCTCCGCGGGCACGTAGGAAACCCGGACCTGGCCAAAGGTCGTCTCCGACCGCTGGCCCGCCCGCTCCGGCATTCCGGCCACCACCTTCACCTCGCAGCCGGCGGTCGCGATCGCCTCAGCCACCTTGCCAATCTGCAGAGCACGCGCCCGGCGGTCCGGTGGAAATGTCTTGGAAATAATCAGAACCCGCATTGATTCATCCTTTCAATCCGATTGCCGCAAGACCTGCCACAGCAAAGGCATTCGTTTTCTGGCAAACGGTCCGACAACCGCGCGCATGTACCCCAAAAACCATTTCTTTTCCGCGGCGGAGAGCTCCAAGAGCCACAACCCGGCCGTATACAGAACCAGGCACAGCAACCCCTGCCCAAGCAGAAACGCCATATTGGGCCTGACCCAAAGTAGGCTGAGCAAAAGTGGTAGAACCAGGGACCCTCCGGCCGACAGCAGCGTACGCCCCATGCGCAATAGCAGGCCGGCATAGGACAGGTTCAATACATGGGCCGTATAGGCTGGCTGGATGATCAATTTGCATACCGTCATGGGAATGCAGGTGCCCAGGGCTACCCCCACGATTCCCAGAGGCCGGACCAGCAGCAGACTGATGGCCAGGTTCGCCACTCCTTCCCCCAGATTCAGAAAAGCGGGAAACCTGTGGTGAGACACCCCCACCAGCAAGTTGATGGAGGGGCCTTGGCACATCATGATCCATGTCCCCACCGCCAGCACCAGCAGACAGGGGTAGGCATCCAAATAGGACGGCCCCATCCACATGCCGATAAAACGCTTGCCCCAGACCACAAACCCAAAGCAGACAAAGGTGCTCAGAGCCACGGAAACCCGGGTCGAGAGCATGAACACCTCTTCGATACTGCTGCGCTCGTCGGCGCCGTCCAAGCGACTGAACAGCGGCCCTGTCACTCCGCTAAACGCCCTCACCAACATATTGGCATGCAGGATCAGCATGCTGGCAATCTTGTAGTGCGTAACCGCTATCAACCCGATGGAGAAGGTGATGACCACATAGTCCAGGTGAAAGCGCAGCTGATTGGCGAGCTGCCCCAGAAACACATAGGCGCTGAAAGAGGCCAATTCGCGGATCCGGCTCTGGGCCAGCCCAAGCCAATGCAACCGCAGGCCCGGCAACAGTGACAAGCCGTAGAAAACCCTGAAGGCGTATGCCGGCAACTGGGCCAGAAGAGCCACCAGGCTCAATGAAATCAATTGGCCGCCATGGAGGAGAACCACAACGGTCAGGCCCGTGCGCAGCAACAACGACAAGAGGCTGACCATGTTCGAGACATCGTAGCGCAGTTCCGCCACGATCACGCTGTCGAAAACCACAACCGGGAAATGCAGGGCCGCATTGGTTCCCAGGATGAACACCACCCAGCGAAACGTCCGGGCATCCTCGGCCGAAAACCCCAGCATCCCCGACGAGAACCCCAGCAACATGCTGATCGCCAAAGCCAGCAGGCCGATGCCCGAATATAGGGCCAGGGCCGAAACGAAATACTCGTCGCAGGCTTGGCGATTTCGGGCACCCAGACTGCCGGACAGGTGCCTTACCACCGAAGCGGAAAGCCCCATGTCCAAGAGACCGTAGTAGCCTATGAATCCGCATAGCAACGTCCACAACCCATAGCGCTGATCCCCCAGTGACCGTATCACAAAGGGGGTCAGAAAAAAGGCTACCAATGCCTGGGCCACCTGATTGGTAACCTTGAGCGCGGAGCCCCGCAGCAACCTGGGCACATACCCGTTAACAGAAGTCATGAACCTTCACCCCTCTCTGCCTCTTTCAGCCCGTAAGCCAACCTAGCTTTCCGGGCCGGCATCCTGTCTCAAGCAGACAAACTGCTCACACAGTCTGGATACCGTCCGGGCGGACCCCGGACCCTCGGCCTTGCCAGCGGCCGAATCTGGTCCCGCATCTTCGCGACACCCTTCCCTGAGGCGGACCAGGTTGTTGGAAAAGCTCCTCTGCAACTCCCCTAGCAACTCCGTCATCTCGGGAATCACGCTTCGACCTTCCGTCAGGATTATTCCGACTTCCAAAGACCCCAACTCGCTGCCATTGCGCTTCAAGGGCAGCTTTTCGTACCAGAAACTGTCCGTCACCTGTGCCGTGGCCGGAACCCCCTCCGCATGCCAAAACAACACCTCCGGGGCCGAGGACGGCACCGTTGGCAAACCCAGAACCGCCACATCGAGACGGAGACTCTTAAAGACATTTTCACTCATCTGCCATGCCTCTTGCAGATTCCGGGCATACTGGATCCGGTGCACCATCTTGACCACCTCGACTTTGGCCGCATTGAGATCTTTGTGCTGGGTCCAATCCTGACAGACGCGGCGCACCAGCTTCTTCACCTGGAGCATGCCCAGGCTCCGGATAAAGACGATCGCGATCAACGCCAGAACAAGCAGGACCAGGGCCAGGACTTCATCGCGGCCGTCGTGCAGGCTTAGCACCGCCGTCGCGCACAACAGTGCGCAGGCGACATACAGAATCAACACCACCGAAGGGTGGCTGATGCCAAGCGACAAAAGGGCATGGTGGATATGATGCCGGTCCGGAGCAAACAACGGCAGCCGGTGGCTCCAGCGCCTTAGGATCGCCACCCCGGTATCCAGAAAGGGAATGCCCAAGGCCATAACCGGCACGAGCAGCGCCACCGGTGGCTCCTCCGCTGATGTGCACCCCACCCAGAGGGCGGCAATCAGAAATCCCAGCATTTGGCTGCCTGAATCCCCCAGAAAAATGGTGGCAGGATGAAAATTGTGGACCAGAAAACCCAGTATGGCCCCGGAAAGACATGACGCGACCAGCAGGATCGACAGGTGATCCAGCATGATGCTGACTACCATCACCGTCAGACAGACCAGTAGGCTCAACCCGGCAGCCAAGCCGTCCAGACCGTCAATCAGATTAATGGCGTTGGTGCAACCGACGAACCAGAGCATGGTCACGGGGACGCTCAGGGCCCCCAACTGCAGCGAGCCAAGAAAGGGAATGGAGACTTCGCGCATCGTGTAGCCAGCCAGACAGGCTCCCGCCGCGGCCACGAGCTGCCAAGTCAACTTCCAACGGGCCCGCATCTCCCGAATGTCGTCAACAATTCCCATCAGCAAGACAACCAAGGTGGCTGCAAGCAATCCGGTCCACCTAGCCCACTCGGCCCACAGCGAGGCGCCCGGACGTATGACCAGCAACAGCAACAACGCCGCCAAAAAGGCCAGAAACACGGCCACGCCCCCCAGACGGGGGATCTCCCGCTGATGAATCTTTCGGAATTGATCCGGCTTATCCACCGCTCCGATGCTTCGGGCCAGCGGCTGAACGACAACGGTCAGCATGAGCGCGGCAACAAACGCGGTCATAAAGGCTAGCAATGCAATGCTCATCTATACGGTTTCCTCTTCCACGGACTGGCCTGTCGGCCACAGCAGGCTCCGCACCGTCGGCTATGCGCCCGGCTCCGGCCCCATTCCTAAAGGCCACCCGCCATTCCTCCCCGGGCATCCGGCGCCAGGCCAAGGCATCCCGGCCCATCTGTCCACATCGATCTTCCACCGACCTCTTCAGCATCCCCGATGCCATCCGGGATGCCCTTGCAACAAGCCACGCACGGCTCTTACGCTTCCTCCACACCGAGGGCGGATATCCAACATGCTGAAATCCACCTTTGGTCAGACATAATCTTACGAAACGGAACGGATTGGCACCGAAGCAGAGAGGAGAAGCGGGACTGCAACAATCTGAAGAAAGCCGGTCACAGAAGTGTTGCGGTCAGGCAACACCGCTACCGGACGTTTCCCCGGGGTGCCCATGGGCCGACAAGGCCAAACCAGCGTTTTCACGCACTCGCCGCTTTTGGCGGTAAAGCCAGCACGCCCCCAGCCCCATAGCGGCCCCAACCATACTGGCACCTGCCGCTATGCCGCTGCGAAGCACACTGGGATCATGAAATATGACCACGAAAGACATGGCCAGCACCCCCATGCTCCCCAGGCTGATCACGACCAAAATAGTGACAGACTTGGGATCGATCGCCAAACCCAGACTGAACCCAAGCAGCAGTCCCAAGCAAAGCATCGCGCCATACAGAGCAATCGCCTTCCCCAACCGGCTCAGCGACGAAGCCGGAACATCGTTGTAAATGATCCAAGAGCGTTTTTCCCGCAAGACCTGCGGCAACAGACCCGCGAAATAAGTACCCGGTTGTTGGTTTGCCACAAAGCGTTTGACACTCAAGTCGTCGACCCGCGCAGCAGCCTGGCTGACAGACAGCAGGCAGACGTCCGGCTGCGACGCAACCCAGGTCAAGAGGCCATCAAACTCCTGAAAGGTCAGCGTGGCGCGACGATCGCCACTCTCCTGAAAGTCGTATTCGTGGAACAGGACCACCACCAAGGGCTGAGCCGTCGAGGAGGAGCGGGCGGCCCGAACGGCATCCTGAAGTTTGGGAAGGTAACATGTCTTGGGCAGGAAGCGCAGTTTGCTACCGGCGGCAACCGCCCATGTTTTGCTGGCTTAATTGTTTTAAAACCCCAACGCCTCCAGGGCCCGAAGCGTGGTGGAGTCGTAGGAGTTCCATGGCGGGACAAAGGTGGACACCGAAATGCCGGTCATGCCCTCCAGCACTCGCTTGCCTTCCGCCAATTTCGCCGCCTGAACCGCATAGTCCAGGCCGGCAAATTCGCTCATGACCTCCCTGTTGACCGTTTGGTGGGAATAGCCGTGCATGGCAAGATCCACGGTTCCATCGGCACAGACCCCGGCCAGAAAACCCGCCTTTTCGGAAGAAAGCGGGAGGGTTCGCTGGAGGGACGGGTCATGTATATCGCCTTCGCAGACGGACGGAACAACCGCGAAGGTAACGGAGGCACCATGCTTACGGAAGGCCCCAACGATGCCCTGCTCCAAGGCCGTCGACGTGCGCACGGAAGGATCGTCCAGCCGAAACACAACGTAGATGGTTTTTTGAGCAATGGACTTGTCTGCGCAGCCCACCAGCAACAAGGCGCCGGCAAACACGGCGGCCAACCAGTAACATCCCCTGGCCATAGACGTTTTCATCTGCCTATCCTTTCAAGGTCCATAACCGCCTTAATTAGAACGCAATCACCCGGTATTTCAGGCAGCCTTGGATGCGGCCAATCCTCCAGGCCAGCAAACGCCTCCAGTGCATGCGCTCATCTTCGGTCTTCAAACCGGGGTAGGACCGCAGCAGCCCCAGCCAGGTCCGCAGCCCTTGGCGAAGGGTGATGCTGGGCATCCCACGCGCCTGATACTTCTTGTACAGCAAGACATTGTACATCCCCCACATTCTTGCCTGTTTCAGGATGTCGGAGGTCTCCTGCCGCATCCTCATATGCAGAACAGCCTCGGGCAAAAACTGCAGCGGATAGCCAGCCAACTGAACTCTCCAACAGTAGTCGGTATCCTGCAGACGCAGCATCGTTTCATCAAAGCCACCCACCGCTTCGTGAGCCTCCCTACGAATCCCTAACCCGCTTCCCCCCGAATGAGGCAGAAACGGCGGATAGGTGTACAGCTGCAACCCTTCCTCCTGGGGACACCGCCGCAGCCGGATCAGACTTTCGTCGTTCAACTTCCTGGCCTCGAACCGGCTGGCCACAAAGGGATACTCCGCCAATCCGTTGCCCATTGCCTCAACCCAGCCATCTCCAACCACATCGTCCGCATCGCAAAATGCCAGACAGGAGGCCTTTGCCGCCCGAACCCCCACGTTGCGGGCATGCCCGGCCCCCCGCCTGTCGGAGGCCTCAATCAGGCGCAGGTTCGCCAGGCGCCCTTCAAACCGACGACACACCTGCGCGGTGCCGTCGGTGGAGCCATTGTCGGCCACAATCACTTCCCAAGGCTCACGCCAGCACTGGCAGGCCAATGCCTCCAGCTGGGAACCAATGGTTTTTTCTGCATTGTAGCAAGGAATGATGACACTGAGTTTCATCGGTGCTGATCTCCTTTACGCATTGAGTTCCCCGAACTCAGCCTACTGGAAAATGCCGCTTTGAATGAGAGCGTCGAAGACCAGATTGGCCAACGAGTCATACCCCAGCCCATCAGGATGCAGGTTGTCAACAAACTCCTCCGGGAACAGCTCGAAGTAGGTATACAGGTCCGGCGGCACCACCGGCAGGTCATTTGCAGCTACCAAGCCGTCGATTACCTGATTGTATTCACGGATCAGGACGTTTCTGGACGCGCTGGCCGGATCCTCATAGGGTGTGCCGGTGGAACTGCTCCCATAGGCAATGGGCACCTTCAGCAAGACCACCGTTTTCCCGGCACTCTTCAGGGCCGTGACAATCTGCTGCATCGTGTCCTTGTAGGAGCCGCCGTAGCCAGTGTCTCCGGGATTGAGCCCCAGGCCGCTTGACACTGGCGCGGACGGGCTAGAATCGTTGGTGCCGAAAAGCACCAGCCAACACTGAGAATTCGCATACCGCGCCAAGGTCGAATTCAGCCTGGCCAGCCCGCCGGCGGCCTTTGTTCCCCCAAGCCCTTCATTGTAGACCACGATGGGAAGGCCAAGCGGTCCCGAAAGCAGATCATTCAAAATGGGGGTGTAGCCCCGGTTCAAGTTGCGCCCATCGGCCGACTCGTTGTCTGCGACCACATCGTCGGCAAAGCCGCTGGTAATGCTGTCTCCCAAACAAACGAAAACCTTGCCACCGACGCCTACGGACAGGTTGGAATCCCAAGTGCGAGGCCCCCCTAGGTCCTCCCCGGACGAATCGACCATGATGGCGTCAACTCGATAAACGCCCTGGCTCAATTCGGCAAATGTCCGAGAGTAGGGTTGTGAATAGTCGACCGCCTGGCTCGTAGCCCCGCTGGCGCTCTCGACGACAAACCTCACCCCGCCTCCGGCTGGCACATTCCCGGCGATGGCCGAGGCGGTCAGAGAATATGGGGCTGGGTCCGAATCGGTCACCGACACCGAAAAGGCCAGCGGGCGGGCCAAGACAACCTTGGCCCCGGCGTAAGGCTCACAAACGACCACATCGTCGAACTCACAGTTGCCCTGGCTAAATAGCGCCACCGTACCTGAGGCCAGACTGGAATCCTCGACCGCGAAGACGGCTTCGCCGTCCACATACACGTACAACTCGCTGCCGTCCGCCTCAATCCGAATCACACTTTTCTGATTCCAGTTCGCTGGACGCCCGTCGAAGGCCAGGGTTGAGAACGTTCCATTGACTTTCTTTTCCAGTCGCCGCCATCCCTGCCGGCGACTCATGGCAAAGCGATAGTAGTTGTTCGAGTTCTGATACCGGAACAACAAACCGATACCATCGTTGTTCGAATCCAGAGCGGTGGCACTTACCTGGGCCTCATAGTTGGAGAACCCCGCACCACCGGCATAGTAGGAAATGCTGCCAACCATGGAGCTGTACCTGAAATCGGACACCCCTTTCTGCTGGGTGTAAATGCCCCCAACCACCCGCCAGTCCGACGCCTTCCCCGATTCGTTGACAATCGTCCAACCGCTGGCATCGCCATCGTTGAAATCGTCGGAGGCCATCACCTCCTGGTCCGTGACCGTCAGCACCACGGTGGCGCTGCCGTTGTCGTGACTGCTCCCCATAGCCGTCAAGGTGGCATAATAACTGCCGCTTGTCAGACCGCTGGTATCGGCCGACAGCGTCAAGGCAGCCGGCGTGGTCCCCGCGACCGGGGTGACATCCAACCAAGCCGCGTCGGTCGTCACCGAGAAACTAGCCGCAACGTGGTCGGTTGTGTCCACGGTCACAACCTGATCAGCGGCGCTTTGCCCCTCGACGGCCAAGAAGTTTACGGTCGTGCTCCCAAACACCAAAGCCGGGGCGTTATTCAGGATCGTGAAGCTGGAATTGAGCACAAGCCGACTGCTGTCAGACAACGTCATGTCGGCCGTAATGTCGTGACGGCCATCGGTCAGGCTGGTGGTATCGAACGCACCGGCTGTTCCGTCCGATGCGGTTGAGGCAAAATCGAAGGGAGCCCTCTTCTCGATGATAACCGGGGCGCCGGTCCGTTCCGGGTCGTCCAGATAGAATGCCACCTGGCTCACGTCCTGGTCGGGATAGGTGAAGACATAAATGTCTCCTGCCAGCACCTGTCCCTCCAGCAAAAATGCAGAGGAGCGGTCAGGCAGCAAACTGACCAGCAAGTTGTAGGACGGCTCGACCGTCAGCGTAACCTGCGCGGTGGCATCGGCCAGCCCGGCCGCCTCCACGGTCACCGTGGCCGAATAAGTCCCCGGAGACACGCCAGCCGCCTCCACGGAAACCGTCAGCACCTCGGGTGTGGCCCCTCCGGTCGGGGTCACATTCAGCCACGATGCGTCAGTTGTAACGGCATAGGGGACCACACTGCCAGTGTCCGTCTGCAGGGCCAGCGTTTGAGAGCCTCCAGCAAGCCCTTCGGAGACGGTAAAGGCCAAGGCGGTCGGGGTCAGCTGCAGGGATGGCACATAGTCTAGATCCACAACCAATTCGTCTGAGGTCAAATCCACCCCGATGTTGCCGGACGGATCCGTGGCCGTGACCGCCACATCATGAATGCCTTCACTGAGGCTTAAAAGGGTATTGTCGGCAAGAAACCATGTGCCCTCACCGGTATTGACGGCAGTCAGACTTTGCCCTTGGACCGAAACCACCACCTGGGCGGACGGGTCATCCACGTTGCCATTGAGGGGCGGGGTCTGATCGTTGGTTAGCAGAGAGTGGACTGACACGACCGGCGCGGTCAGATCGATCACCAGTTCGGCCGAGGTACTGTCGGTGCCGACATTGCCGGCCGAGTCCGTGGCCCCCGCGGTCACCTCATAGGTTCCCTCTCCCAGGGGTGCCAGCACGTTGTCCGCCAGCGTCCAGCTGCCGTCGCCGTGGTTCACGGCCACAACGGTCTGACCGTCCACGGTTACGGAGACCACCGCGGCCGGATCGTCGATGCTGCCAGCCAGCGGCGGGGTCGAGTCATTGGTGATCAGACTGGTTACCGACAGCACCGGCGGGGTCACATCCACGACCAGCTCAGCGCTGGTCGCATCGGTGGCGGAGTTTCCGGCCGGATCCACCCCGGTCACCGTCACCTCGTAGGTGCCGTCCGCCAGGGTGGCCAGAACATTGTCCGCCAGCGTCCAGGTGCCGTCACCATGGTTGACAGCGGCCACGGTCTGGGTGTCAACGCTGACTGAAACCGAGGCGGTCGGATCGTTGACACCGCCGGTCAACGGGGGAGTGTTATCGTTGGTGACCAACGGGTTGACCGTCAAGACCGGGGCCGTCACATCCACAACCAACTCCCCAGCAGTCCCGTCCACGGCGGCATTGCCGGCGAGATCGACAGCCGTAACCTCGACGTCATAAGTCCCTTCAAGCAGGGGCGACAAAGCATCGTCAGCAAGCGTCCAGGTGCCGTCACCGTTGTTTGCGGCCACAACCGTTTGACCGCCGACCGACACGGTGATTTGCGCCAGCAGATCGTCCACATTGCCGCCCAGAGGCGGAGTCTGATCGTTGGTTAGCAGCGGCTGGACTGACACGACCGGCGCGGTCAGATCGATCATCAGTTCGGCCGAAGTACTGTCGGTGCCGACATTGCCGGCCGAGTCCGTGGCCCCCGCGGTCACCTCATGGGTTCCCTCTCCCAGGGGTGCCAGCACGTTGTCCGCCAGCGTCCAGCTGCCGTCGCCGTGGTTCACGGCCACAACGGTCTGACCGTCCACGGTTACGGAGACCACCGCGACCGGATCGTCGATGCTGCCAGCCAGCGGTGGGGTCGAATCATTGGTGATCAGACTGGTTACCGACAGCAC
>JBFJXC010000014.1:0-23407 GCA_041623325.1 Lentisphaeria bacterium
CCCATCTGTTTCAAATTGTTGACGCACTGAATGCTCTTGGCCTTTTCTTTGGCTCTGCCGAGAGCCGGCAGTAGTATCGAGGCCAGAATCGCAATGATCGCGATCACGACGAGCAGCTCCACCAAGGTGAATTGGCGTCGCGACCCGACCGCCTGCCCCGGCAGCGCGCGGCAAGCCCAGGCTTCGGACAAACGCCCGTTCACTTGCGTTGCGTCCTGACCGCGTTTACGCATTGCATGACTGAAGTTGCCCAATTGTTGCTCCATTGTAAACTCCTGTTCCGTTTGCCCTTATTTTCCTGTAGGCCTCACCGTCGAATGTGATTTCTTGATTTTGAAAAAGAGCGCCTCATCTGTCGAAGATTGCCCTGGTCGATTCTCGAATCACCAGCTTCTCCTTGATTTTGACGGGGTGTTCCTTTTGAACGGGTTCGCCCGCCATCATCTGCAGCAGCAAGGTCACACTGGCTTTCCCGATGTCTTCGGCGGGGAGGGCAATGCAGGTCAGTTTGGGTCGAATGGCTTCGGCAACGAACCCGTCATTGAAGCTGATCAGGCTGAAGTCGTCGGGAATGCGAAGTCCCATATCGCGAGCCGCTCCCATCAGCGCCAAGGCGAGAGTCAAGTCATAGGCTAAAACGGCCGTCGCCCCGTTGGCCTTGATTTCATGGCTCAAAAAATCCTCGACCTCAACGAAGTGATCGCCATAATAGTCCGACGGCGCCAAACCATGGTGCTGCATGACTTCGCCGTAGGCCTGTTGCCTCGCCTTGATGCTGTAATGCTGCTTGCCGTTGATTCGGCGAAGCGCGTTGTAGTAGGCGATTTTACGATGCCCACGCTCGATCAAGTGGTCCAATGCCAGCTGCACACCTTGCCTCTCGTCGAAGATGACCGAGCAACCGTTCCCGCACGCCAAGCCATTGACGGAGACGTAGGGCAAACCCGATTGGTCCAATTTCCGCAAACGGGCTGGATTGCAATTGTGGGGAACAACCACGCCATCGCACTTGAAGGGCGGGAAGTACTGAGACTTGCCATCCATTTTGTTGTACGTGGAGCAGACGTTGTAGCCGGCGGCATCGAGATGGTTGACGACTTCCCGAGTGATGTCGTCCCGTTCAAAGCCTCCGTGCCGACTGGTCACCAACTCGCCCTGGCAGGCGATCAGGCCGGTTTTCTTGCTCTTCATCGTGCGAATGAAGAGGTCCGGCTCGTAGTCCAATTCCTGAACCGCGCGCAATATCCGCTCGCGCAATTCCGGCTTCACCGAAAAGCCTTCGGTGTACTTGTTCAGGACACGGCTGACCGTCGATTTCGAAACGCCCGCTCTGTCCGCAACCATTTTCAGAGAACACTTCGCCATCGGCAACGACGCCTTTCGCCCGAATAGAAACCGGTTTCTACAGACCCAAGATATCCTGCTTTGGCGGCTTGTCAATCGCGCATGGGCGGATGCAAATGTTGAGTTCGACACGTCGCCAGAGGCCGCGATGCGTCAAGATGTTCTCGATGGCGTCCGTGTGGGAATAGTCTCTGCCGGGAATAACCTACAACGCGGGAATATCCCGGTACTGCGTGGGGGTCATCTGCATCCGCTTCTTGAACTGACGGCTGAAGTAACTTCCATCGTGGAAGCCGACCCGATAGGCGATCTGCGTGACCGAGAAATCCGTAGTCCGCAGGTAGCGACAGCTGCGCCGAATACGCTGGTGTAGGTGATACTCCATTGGAGGCATGCCAACAGCCGCCTTGAAGGCCCGCAGTAAGGAGCTGGCGGAGAGGTGGGTCAGCTCAGTGAGTTCGGTGAGATTGATATCGCGCTCGATGTTGTTCTCGATGTGGGATATGGCCGCGGCAATCCGTTGGTGCGGACGCCCATCGGCTGTCTCGGCCGCGCTGCAGTAGCGGGAGAGCTGAACGATCAGCTGTGAGAGGTGTGCCAGAGCCATTGCCATGTAGCCCGGAGCGCCGCCGGATATCTCCCTTTCGATACGCTCAACAATGCGGGCAATGACGTCGAGCCGCGATTGTTCGAGGTGCATGGGACAGATCTCGCAGCCCGGCCTGCCTCCCATCAGGAAGAGCACGTGATAGCCGGGAAGCCTGCGAAGATCCGACTCGGGAAGATGCAGCCGGTCGGGATCATACATCACATTCACCAAGGTCAGATTGTGAGACTCGCGGTAGCCGTGGCTGGCCCCCTTCGGCACAACGAGCAGATCCCCCGGCTTCAAACGCACCTGGTTGCCGGGAGTCACATGGGTGGTTGTCCCATGATACACGATGACCAATTCGGCAAAGTCGTGCGTGTGAATCTCCTTGTCAGGGTGCTGCTGATGCCTGACGATCCCCAGGGGAAACTCATCGCTGAGTCCAAACTCCTGGCCACTGAAGTGCAAGCCCGCTTGAATCGGTGAATCATTCATGACGAAATCGTGCTAACAAATGGTGCTGCGGTTATGGCGGCGGACTCTCATTTGGATTACTCTTACAATCGATGTAGGTGGATTTTTCATCCTAGAATAAGACCGTAAATGCAGGAAGTCGAGTGACGTCACCGGAATCCTCTCCAAACAGAGGAATTGGTGCGCAGGCAGGGGGATAGCTGCGCGGATCCCCGATCCAGTATCCTCGATTCTTCTTGTCTGTATTGGAGTTATACGCATGAGCCGGTTTGGAACCGCCACAGCAAGAATGATGGAATTCAGAAACGAGATTGTCAACACAACCGCTTCGGTCTGTACGGAACGGGCGCTGCTGACCACCCAGGCGTACCGGGAGCACGAAGCCGAGCAAACGGTTCTAAAGCGGGCCTATATGCTCAAGAATGTGCTGTCCAACATGACCATCTTCATCGAACCGAAGACGCTGATCGTTGGCAATCAGGCCAGCGTCAACCGGGCCGCACCGATCTTCCCGGAATACGCCATGGAGTGGGTTGCTCACGAACTCGACAAGTTCGACAAGCGGGATGGGGACCTCTTCCTGATCTCGGAAAAGAACAAGAAGGATATATCGGAAATCTATCCATACTGGAAGGGTAGAACTCTGCAGGACAGGGCCTATGCCGCCTATCCCGAGCACGCCAGGAGGATATACGATCTCGGCATCATCCGGAATGAGGGGAATATCACCTCCGGTGACGCCCACTTGGCCGTCGATTGCAAAAGTGTTCTGAAATATGGCTTGGGACACTATCGGCAACGAACTCTTGAGAAGCTCGAAAGTCTGAACTATGCAGATTACCAAGACTTGAGGAAGAGCTATTTCTATCGCGCCATCCTTATCGCGATAGACGCCGTGGAAACCTTTGCCCAACGCTATGCTAGTCTCGCCAGAGAGATCGCGACAACCGCCGACGGTAAGCGTGCGGAAGAGCTTCGCAAGATTGCCGCCATCTGCGCCAACGTGCCAATGGAACCGGCAACGACATTTCACGAGGCCGTTCAGAGCGTCTGGTTCATCCAACTCATACTGCAAATCGAATCCAACGGACACTCACTCTCATACGGACGGTTCGATCAGTACATGCTGCCCTACTATGAACACAGCAAGAAGCGTGGCATGACTGACATCCAAGCCGGGGAGCTGCTGGATAATCTCTGGATTAAATCGCTTACCATAAACAAAGTAAGAAGCGCCAGGCACTCAAAATACGCCGCCGGGAGTCCGATGTATCAAAATGTTACGATTGGAGGACAGACCACGGCTGGTGAGGATGCCGTGAATGAACTGTCGTACCAAGTGCTCCATTCGGTGGCCAGAATGCATCTGACGCAACCCAACCTGTCGGTGCGGTACCATCGCGGCATGTCAAAGAAATTCATGGATGCCTGCCTGGATGTCATTCGAGTCGGATTTGGCATGCCGGCCTTCAATAGCGATGAAGTCATTATCCCGATGCTGATTGATTGCAGTGTTTCCCCGGAAGACGCCTATAACTACAGCGCCATCGGCTGCGTGGAAGTGGGCGTTCCCGGAAAATGGGGTTACCGCTGCACGGGGATGAGCTATCTGAATTTCCCGCGAACATTCATGACGGCGCTGAACGACGGCGTTGATGTAAGCACGTCCCAACGAATATGCGACGGAACCGGGCACTTTGTGGATATGCAACGCTTCGGCGACGTGCTCACTGCCTGGGACGTCGTGGTCAAGCAGTTGATCAACATCGGCGTCACGCTGGACAACTGCGCCGACATGGTTGTCGAGCAGGAAGTGCCGGACATCTTTTGCTCGGCGCTTGTCGACGACTGCATTGAGCGGGGCAAACACCTCAAGGAGGGCGGGGCCGTCTACGATATTGTCAGCCAGCTGCAGGTTGGGGTTGCCAACCTGGGTGATTCACTTGCCGCGATCAGGAAGGTTGTCTTTGAAGAGCAGAAGCTGACCACGAAACAGCTCTGGGAGGCCCTCATGTCGGACTTTGCCGGTGCAGACGGCGAACGCATTCGTCAGCTCCTGTTGAGTGCGCCCAAATACGGCAACGACGACGACTATGTGGACGATCTTGTCGTGCGCGGCTACGCGACGTATCTCGATGAGATCAAGAATTATAAGAATACTCGCTACGGCAGAGGCCCGATTGGTGGCGGCTACTTTGCCGGCACATCCTCCGTGGCTTCAAACGTTCCTCAGGGAGCAGGAACCTGCGCGACGCCCGACGGCCGCCACAAAGGTGATCCGTTAGCCGAGGGCGCATCCCCAACACACGCTGCTGACAAGAATGGCCCGACCAGCGTATTGAAATCCATCACAAAGCTTGACACAAAACGTATTTTCGGAGGAGTATTGCTCAATCAGAAGGTCAGTCCCCAAACCATTTCCAAAGACCGTGATCGCGACAAATTGGGCATGTTAATCAGGACCTTCTTTGATGACTTGGGCGGCTATCATATTCAATACAACGTGGTTTCAAAAGAGACGTTGCGAGCCGCTCAAGACAATCCAGAAGAACACAACGACTTGATTGTTCGCGTGGCTGGATACTCTGCGTTCTTCAACATACTTTCCAAGGAAACGCAGAACGACATCATCGCCAGAACTGAACAATTCATATAAGGCATTGGAGAAACGCTGTGGAACCAAGAACACCCAAGGGAAAAGTTGCCGTCATTACCGGCGCCGGAACGGGCATTGGCAACGCCATCGCGAATCGTCTGGCGCAAGAAGGGATCAACCTGGTTCTATGCGGCAGGAATCTGGAGAAACTGCAGGAAAGCGAGCGGCAGGTACAGACGCGCGGTGTGCGGACGCTCATTCTACAGGGGGATTTGACCGACGATGCCTACCTGTTCTCGTTCATGGACAGGGCCGGTGAGCATTTCGGGGGCGTCGACATTCTGGTCAACAATGCCGGTATGGCGCTCAACTGCCGGTTTGAGGAGACATCGGTTTCCGACTTTGACAGCATCATGCAGCTGAATGTGAGAGGCACGTATTTCTCTTGCCAAACCGCGTTGAAGTGGCTCAAGCAGAGTGATTGGGGCACGATCATCAATATGTCGTCGATCATGGGGCACAAGGCCTATCCGGACCAGAGTGCATACATCGCCTCCAAACACGCCGTGCACGGCATGACCAAAGCGCTTGCCAAAGAAGTGTATGCCGACGGCATTCGCTGCCATCTCATCAGTCCGGGCGGAGTCTTTACCGATATGGTTCGGATCGCTCGTCCCGACCTGTCCCCGGACGGCATGATTGCCGCCGAGGAAATCGCCGAAGCGGCCGCCTTTCTGATCTGCAACCGGGGCAACGCCGTTATCGACGAAATCCAAGTGCACAGGGTCGGCAAAGAGCCCTTCGCTTGAGCCCCATGCCGAAGCGCAGCGCGGGCACCTGGTTCGGCGGTCAAAACGTGCCAATCCCGCCTTAAGCCAGCGCTTCTACCGCCCGGAGCTGTTCGCGAATGGACAGGCCGTTGGGGCACTGTGTTTCACAGGCACCACAGTCGGTGCAACGATTGGCTTGCTTGTCCCTTGGTATCCGCCGGGCCCGGTCAGCTACGGAATCCTCCAGGCCATAGACATGCCAGTCATTGCATGGTGGCACGACTGACATGTTCATCTCCATATTTCCACATTTCAGCAAGCTCAAAAGGACGAAGTTTCACGCGAGGCTCATAAAGCCCTTGGCGGCTATTTGTCCAGCAGCCGGATGCGGACAACCGAGGCGCGTTTGCCACGGGTCCCGGCAAAGCCGCGGTAAACTCCGGTCGTCCGAAGCCCGTACGCATCGCCGCAAAACAGCCCGCCCAGCCTGTGCCTGAACTCCTCCTTGGCCTCAGAAAATTCGGAGATCCTGGCAAGCGAATTGCTTTCGAAATAGATATGCCCGGTGGAGCCAAGAAGGGCCTTTTGGCGCCCCCAACCGCCATGCGGGATATCGCGCTCGTTCCACCGGCGGCTTGCCTCGTCGAAATAGCGGATCAAAACCGGCCGGGTGTCGTGGATCGAATACAGCACGCCGGGGTTTCCCCGGCGGTCCGCGCAGACGGCGGTAAAGGAACCCAGCTGCACTTTCAGCGGCTGCAGGTCTTCGGGGGCAACCACGGCTTCCTTCTGGTCCGGCCCCACCACCCGCAGCGAAATCGAGGCGTCTGCCGCCTTGTCGTCACGCTGAAATTCCAACACGAAACGGTAATAGGAGTAGCCGTTTGACTTGACGGCAACCGAGGAGGATGAAGACCACTTCTCGGCGATGGGCATGGGTTTCCAGATGGGAAATTTCCGGTCGACGTCAACTCTCATGCGCATCTGGCCGCCCGTAGCGACGACCTTGAACGTGTGGGGGCCCCTGGCGGGAACGGTCAGATTGCCTCCCCAGCGGACGGAGTAACTGGGCGATTTAATTCCGGGATCACCGGAAGCGCGATTCCATTTGAAATCGATTTTTTCATCAAGGCGTTCCAGGACGGGTTCGCCCTCAAGATTGGGGTTGTCGAAGTACTGGCCCGTCAGGCCCGGGCGGTCGTTGCGTATGAGGATGTCCCCCTGGTTCGCTCCGGCCGCGCAGCGCATCGGCAGCCCGGCAATGGGCGAGCCGTCGGCCTTCATCCACGTCTTGCCGCCGTCCTCGGAGCACCCGTAAATCAGCACAAACGAGCCGGGAATCCGCGGATTGGCATTTAACGTGCAGGCCAGGTGCATGCGGTTCTGCAGGTCGAAGCAGAGGCCGGCCATGTAGGCCTGGTACCAGGGCGTCCCGCCGTTTTCCCAAATTGCAACGGGGTAGTATTCTACATCGTCGCCGCGGACGTGTTCGCCCTCGCCGCCGATGGCGCTCCAGCGTTCAGACTCGGCATCGTAGCGGTAGAGACCAAGGCCCATCTCGCCGGTCTTGTGCCCACCCAGATTGGCCCGGACGCGGGAAACGTAGTAAAGCTCGCGGTTGTTGTCCGCGTAGAACCCGCCATAGGTCCAGCCGGTCCCGGGCATGACCTTGTCCTTGTCGCCGCCGACAAAGCTGAATCCGTCGGTAAGGCTGTAGGGCTTGTTGGACTTCCAGTACATAATGTGTTTCCGGTCGTAGCGGGGGATCGTCGCTGAGTACTTGAAGGAGTAGTTGTGCATGTCGCCGGTGACGTGCAGGTAGCCCTTCTTGTCAATGCCCATGGAGAAGTAATGATGGCCGTCCTGGCGGGCCTTGTAGTCGGGCTTCGGGTCCAGCGGGACGACCGTGGACGTGCCCGTGGCCTCGTCGATACTGGTTAGCATGGGCCGCCAATCACGGTCCAACCAGACGGCATAGGTCTTACCCTGGACATGCCAGATGGGCGTGTAGGTGTTGTTGGGCACAATGGCCCCCTCGGGCAGCGTGAACAGCGTCGTCGCCTCCACCGACGGCAGCTCGGCGGCGGGCGCAGAGACCCCGAAAATAACGAGCGCCCCCAGAAGGATACTCAGCTGCAGCAGAGTTGTTTTTTGGGCCGAACACTCGTTTTGGCAGGGGATCATTCGTCTCGTCCTCGTTAAGACCTTTGGGCAAAAAAGGAACAGTCTGAACAACATGTTTTCACGCTTGACTAGGCAAAAAATGAAGTGCGAAATGTGAGTTAATTAGGCCCAGGTGACCGGTGGCGTTTTCCCGCTATCCAGCATCGTCATTCGTAGTCGCGACATGCGTGCGGCAATCCTTGCATCCCCAGCCGCCAAGCGTGCTGAAGGTACATTTTAACAGCATGTTGTGCAAATCCAGTCAGATATGCAACCTGAAGCGCCCCAGCGTAATGCCTCCAAAGTACACGGCCACCCAGAAGGCGGCCGTTTCCACGGGAATGCCTTTCCGCTGAACCAGAAAGCTGCTGCCCCACAAGCCAACCCCGGCTTCGGCGGCGCAATAGAACAGGAAAGTGGCCAGGGCATACGTCACTCCGGGAATGCGCAGGACGTGCCTTTTGCTTGTCTTCCCGGGATTGTTCGCCACGTCGGTGCGGTCCGTATTTTCCCGGTCGGCTTGCGCCTGATGCCACCTCCAGAGAGGCAGGCTGGCCAGAAGGACGACGAACAGGGCCAACTGAATACAGGCGATAGCGCCGTAGCCCCCGCGCCACGACGAGGTCCTGGCCAGCGCCCGTCCCATGATCAGCGGTCCGGTCCGAGCGTGGCGCCTACGCCCCGGTTAAAGATATTTCATCAGATCAAACCGGCGCCGACCTCGGCGACGGCCACATCGATTTGGTTGCGAACCGCGCTGGTATAGCAGACGAAGCGGTCGCCCACGCAGAAGCGGGGGTGGGGATGGATATGGTATAGTTTCCGGGTGGTGCTCAGGTCGGGCATGGCCGAGACGATTGCGGTCTCCTTCCGGGAGGCGACATCGAAGAAACGCACCTCGGCCAGGCCGGAGCCGTCCTTGCGGAAGTGGTCGCCGACCAGGCGCAGCCCCTCCCGGGAGGCGTGGGCATGGGAGATGTCCCCACCCCAGACCAGATCGTGCTGCCGTGTCTTCAGGTCCACACATTCGACCCCCACGCCGTAGTTGATGTACCAGACCTTTTGGCTGGAAGGGTCCCACCACTCGTGTCCATGCAGCGGGGTGGGTTGGGGATAGATCGGTTCGCAGGCGCCATCGCGCGACAGGAGCCACATGCGGTGGGTGTAGTCGTGCTTCTGGCCGGTGGCGGCATGGTTCCAGCCATCCTGGGCTATAAGCATCAGATCGGGGTTTGCCGGGCTGAACTGCCCGTGGTTGTAGCAGACGTCGAAACGGCGCCAGATACGGGGCGGAGTTCCGTCCAGCGGGAAATCGCCGGCCATCCAGTCCGTGCCCAACTCGGCATCGAAGCCTACGGAGGCGCCATCGGCCGAGAAGGTCAGATGGGTGGCCAGGCGCCGGGGGGAGCGCCCCTTGGCCAGTTCTTCGGGAAAGGCATTGATCCGCTCGACTTGGCCGTCAACGGCGGGGGACCGACGATAAAGCCCCAGGTCGCTTGTCCAATAGGCCTCCCCCGTCGCCGGATCGACAGCGGGGGAGGCGTCCAGAAACTGAGTTTCAGGAAAAACCGACACGCGGTCCTCCTGGAAATCCACCACGCCGAGACACTTTCCCGCAGAGGGCGGGTAGCCGCAATAGAACCACAGATAGCGACCGTCCTGCGTCCATCCGTCGTTGACGTAGTAAAACGTCTGCTGCAACGGGGCCACCCGGGTCGCGAGCAGCCAGCTGACCACCCCGGTCTCGGGATCCACCCAACGGGTGAAATGTCTGGATTCCTGAGGGGACCGCATCGGTCGAACCTACTCCTCGGCCACGACGGGACCTGAAAGGGCCGGTCCTCTAATTTGACTTTATCAGCCTTGGCGATCCGACCTTGCGAAATTCTACCGATTTGCTTCGACCGCCGGACCGCCGATCCATGTGCCGAGCTTTCGATTGCCTTTGATTCCATCTCACTGGTCGATATCGTTTAATGTGACGGTCCTTTTCGTATTATCCAGCTCTGTTTTGAGCGTATGGAATCGTGTTGACAATCAGCCCTTTCGAACTCTCTTCGGATCGTTTTCCGATTTCTGAACCGTTTGCCGTTCTCTTGACCAGCGCGCCCTTCGCAAACAAACAAAAAATGGAGCCGCCGGCAAAACGTCAAGGCTGATAGAGTGAGATTAGAGGACCGCCCCCTAACTTCCGAGCACTCAGATTGTCGGGTCGCGTCAACTGCCGAGTCCAATTAAATTGAACCCGGCTCGGTGCGCCACTGGGCCTGTTGAGGCCGGTGGTCTGCTCAGAAGGCGTTGGGCAGCCACTGGAAGTCGGCGCAATCACCAACACCTATGACCCACATGATATTCTCTTCGCCGCCGATGGGAGCGACCCCGGCCAGCAGTTCGTGCTCCCCAGCTTCCAGCTTCAGATCCCGGAACTGGTTGGCGGGACAGCGGTGGAAGGAGGGGGCCATGCGGCCACCTTCGCGGCCGAAGGCGTAAATGCCGTCCACCCAGACGCGGGAGTTGGAAGTGGAGTTGAACATGATGCGGACCTGGCGGGCCTTGTCCAGCCGGAAGGTGAAGCGCATGAGAAAGAGGCAGTCGGCGGGCACCTTGGCGGCGGGGATGCGGCCGAGGGTGCCGTCGAAAACGAGGGTCTGGGTTTGCTTGGGCAGTTCGGGGGCGAACTTGCCTTCGTCCTGAGCGAACCAGGGGCCGAACAGAGCGCATTCGGCGGCGAGGGTGTTGCCGGAGAGATCGGGGTTGACGGTCGGTTTCTCGGGTCTGAGGCTGACCCGTTCACGAAGGGATATGATCTGGTCGGTGAAACCGTCAAGGGTCTCCGGGTGGGTGATGCCGGTGATGCCTTTGTTGATGACCAGTTTTCGGCCGATGGGTTTGAGCCAGCGTTCCTCGATGCCATCGGGATCGATCAACCCGAGGATGGCGCCGACGGTGGCGGTGGTGCAGTCTGCGTCGCGTCCGCAGTTGACGGACATGCAGATGGTTTTGCTGAAGTCGCCTTTGCCCAGCAGCAGGGCCATCACCGCGAAGGGCAGGTTCATCACACAGTCCGTGAAGTTTTCGTTGCCCCATTTGTCGAGGATCAGCCGACGGATGGCCAGGTAGTCGTCGGACTGCTCGCACCACCCGCAGGTGTCGCGGATCGCTTGGGCCAGGCGGCAATCGGCCGGAATGGCCTCCAGGCCGGTCTGGATCAGTTTATGAAGGTCGGAGGAGAGGAAGGCGGCGCTTTGCAGGGCGGCCAGGAACTGCTCGGCGTAGATGCCGTCGCCGACGTGGTCGACGCAAGCGTCCTCGTAGGCGAACCGGGCCGCCAGGGCGGGGTCGCCCGGGGCCAGGCAGGCCCAGATCTCGCTGCGGATGGCCGCGCCGAGCCCGTCCTTGAACCAGTTGTCGTAGCGTCCGGATTCGGGGGCGGCGATGCCGTTGCGCAGGTTGCGGATGGCGATGCCGTATTCGTCCCAGGGGAAGGCGACGTGTTCGAGCCAGGCCTTGGCGAGCACGTCGCGGTCGACGACCGGTTTATCCATTTGGTCCAGCGCGAAGGCCCAGAGGACCTGCAGGTCGAGGTCGTCGTTGGGGATCATGTCGGTCGGAACCGGGTTGTAGTAGTCCAGGTTCAGGGGGCCATCGCTGCCCTCGTAGGGTTGGCCCAAGGTGCCGCCGACGGCTTTGCCCAGCCAGCAGCCCATGACTTTCTCGCGGTAGTTGGGGATGTGCATGATTCGGTTCCTTATTGTATTCGTGATCGCGCTCGAGATCGGAAGTGTGAGGCACTGAATTTCGACTGTCCCGGGGCAGGACCGCCCTCGGCCGAACCAGGCCAGGCAACAGTGCACTGCAACTGTTGCCCTAAAGGGTAGGCTCTCCCGGTTGACTTGTCAACGCCGCGCGCCATAATACTTGGGCATGAACACGGCCGGGCCCAAATGGTTCCTGGATTCCATAAGGGGGATTCGTGTCGGTCAGTGGCTTGCCAGCAAGGAGATTCGATGGGAACGAAGGTCAACATCCGCCAGATCGCAGAACTGTCTGGCACCTCGGCCTCGACGGTGTCCCGGGTTCTGTCCGGCAAGCAGACCGGGGTCCAGATCAGCCAGGCCACCCGGGAGAAGATCTTGGCGGTATGCCGGCAGCTGGACTACCAGCCCAGCGTACACGCCGCCCGGCTGTTCTCCCGACAGGCCAAAATGATCGGTTTTCTGCACCCCGGGCAGACCTTTATCGAGGACGACAACCTGGCTCGGGCCATGAGCGGGGTCTATTCGCGCCTGCACCCGGCCGGTTACCGCTGTCTTCCGATCGTGTATGACGACCTTTTTGTGGAGGACAAGGAATATCTGAACCTGTTCAAGCGCCAAGAGGTGGATGCTCTGATTGTGTGGGGCGCGTCCGAGGACACGGTCTGGCTGGACGAACTGCATGAGGAAGGCAAGCCGTTTTTGCTGCTGGCCAACCGCTTCCGGACCTATCCGGCGGTGACCTGCGATCAGAAACGGGGGGTGGCGGCCATGGTGGAGCGCGGCCGGGCCTGCGGGGCCAGGCGCTTCGTTTACGTCAATGTCGGCGAAGGCGACAGCTGTCAACAGCGGCGGAAGGGCTTTCTGGAGTCGGTGCAGGGGTGCCAGGCTCACATCGTCAGCGGCGGCCTGCGGATCGCGGACGGCTTCCGAGCAGTGGAGGAGATCCTCCGGCTGGCGCCCGAGGCGGTGGTCTGCGGGAATGACCGCCTGGCCATCGGGGTGCAGAAAGGTCTGTTGGAGGCGGGCCGTCGGATTCCGGAGGATATTCTGGTGACCGGCGGGGATAATATTGAACTGAGCCAGTACGGTCCGGTCCCCCTGACCACCTTCGACCAGATGGCGGCGCCCTGCGCCAGGCTTGGCACCGACATTCTCCTGGACCACCTCCAAAACGAAGCCCCGTTGCGCTCCGAGCTGCTGTCTCCGAAAATCCACTTCCGCCAGTCCTGTTGAAAGCCAAGCGGTTTTCTTTACCGGAAGGTCGCGAAGGTTGGCAAGGGGCGGAACGAGTTGGAGCCCTTTGAAAAAAGCCCCGCTATCAGTGGGCTTTATGAATCCGAGCATTTGAACACGCACGAGCAAGGAGCCGAAACAGTGAGCAGCCATCCGAATGTCGTCTTTGTCTTCGGGGATCAGTGGCGGGTTCAGGCCTTGGGCTACGCGGGCAATCCCGTGGTGCAGACCCCGGCCATCGATGCCCTGGCCGCGGAGTCGGTCGATTTCACCTATGCCGTCAGCGGCTGCCCGGTCTGCACGCCTTACCGCGCCAGTCTGGTCACCGGGCAGTATCCCCAGACTCACGGTTGTTTTGTCAACGACGTGACCTTGTCCAACAAGGCCACCAGCATCGCCCAGGTCTTTGCCGGTGGCGGCTACGACACGGCCTATATCGGCAAGTGGCATATCGATGGAAACGGGCGCAACGCCTACATCCCTCCGGAACGGCGGCAGGGGTTCGACTACTGGAAGGTGCTGGAGTGCACCCACGACTACAACTGCAGCCAATACTACGATCACGATGACGAGAACGTGAAGATCTGGGAGGGCTACGACGCGGTGGCCCAGACCGACGACGCCATCGACTATCTGAGCCAGCGCGATGGAAACAAGCCGTTTCTGCTGATGCTGTCCTGGGGTGGCCCTCATGAACCCTACCAAACCGCTCCCGAAGCGTATCGGAATCGCTACGCCCCGGGGGATGTGCCGCTGCGCCCCAATGTGCCCGAGGAGATGGCGGCGCAGGCGAGGGCGGATATCGCCGGCTATTATGCTCACTGCAGTGTGCTGGACGACTGCATGGCCAAGCTGCTCCAGGCATTGGACGATCTTGGCTTGCGGGAGGATACGATCCTGGTTTTCACCAGCGACCACGGGGACATGCTCGGCAGCCACGGGCATCTGAAGAAGCAGCGCCCTTGGGACGAGTCCATCCGGGTTCCCTTCTTGCTGCGCTGGCCGGAGAGGTTCGGGAATACGGGACGCAAAGTGGACGCCTTGATCGACGCGCCGGACATCCTGCCGACCCTCGCGGATCTGGCCGGGTTGCCCATTCCCGACAGTGTGGACGGCGTCAGCTACCGGAATTATCTGGACGGTGGGGCCGACCCCCGGGAGGGCATGGCCCTGCTTTCCTGTATGCATCCATTCGGTCAATACAACCGCCCGCAATACGGCGGCCGCGAATTCCGCGGCCTGCGCACCGCCCGCTACACCTACACGCGGACTCTCGACGGCCCCTGGCTGCTGTACGACAACCAGGCCGACCCCTATCAGTTGAACAACCTGATCGGCAATTCCGAGGCCGCCGGTCTGCAACGGGACCTGGATGCCAAACTCACCGCCCGTCTCGAGTCGCTCGGCGACGGGTTTCGCCCCGGAATGGAGTATGTCCGCCAGTGGGGCTACGAAGTGGACGAAACCGGCACGGTCCCCTATCGCCACAAGACTGGGAAATGACGAACAAGACGCCCGTGAAAATGGGGGGCGCAACGCTGCCCACGAGGCAACGCTTGTCCGCCATGCCGGAAACAAGATCCCAGCCGCTCTGCGCTTACCGCCGTTGTCTTGAGTGGGGGCGATAATGGCTTGTCGTCGTCCTGGAGAGTCTGAAGTTGAATCAGTGGCCCGATGGGTGGGTTGCGCTGTCCCTTTGGTCCATTCTGCCCGGACTGGCTTTTTCGAGCGTCTTCCATTGCACTCCGGGAAATCGGAATCACGTTTGGGGTTTGATTTCGATGGAAAAAAGGAGTCAGGCAGATGCGCAGCGAGGATCCGATGAATACGCCGGAGGTGCGGGAGATCGCGCCGGGGGTCTATGTGAGGGTGGCGGTCGACAATACGGCCTGGATCGATCTCGGGGAGGGCTTGGCGGTGGTGGACACCCTGGAGCAGCCGGAACTAGAGGAGGAGATTTTCGGGCATTTGGAGCGGTTGTTTCCGGGTAAGGCGGTTGGTTATGTGATCAACACCCACACGCACTATGATCATGTGGCGCTGAACGGGGCGTTCCAACGGCGCTGGGGAGCGGAGATTCTGAACGAGAAGACGGCGCCGCTGGGGGAGTACGGCCGCATAGTAGGTGGTTCGGAACGCTCGGTGGCTCTGGATTGGTCCCCGGGCTGCCATACCCAGGAGGACTGGCTGGTCTGGCTGCCCAAGGACCGCATTCTTTTCGTCGGGGATTTGTTTGGCTGGGGGGTGCTTCCCTGGCCGGGGAATCTCAAACAGGAGACCTGGAAGCTGATCGATCAGGTCTACCGCCGCCTGATCGATCTGGATCCGGTCTGCGTAGTGCCCGGCCATGGGCCCCTGTGCGGGGTGGCCGAGCTTCGACGCTGCCGGGAGTACTTCGAGCAGCTGATCGCCCAGGTGGACCGGCTTTGCGCGGCCGGCGCGGACGACGAGGCCGTCGCGGCCCAGCTTCCCCCGCCGGAGGATATGCAGGGGTGGTGGCGCTTTACCCTTTGGAAGCACGAGGACAATGTCAAGAAGGTGCTCAAAGCCGTGCGTCGCGGGATTTTGAAATCCACCGCCTGCAAGTGTGGGTGTTCGGGTTGAAGTGCGGTGTCGGTTAAACCGTTTGGCCGCGTGCCTTCAGCACGCCACATGTTTGTCTTCCGTTTACCTGGGGCTGCGTCCTTGGCTAAAGTTGGTGCCATGCCGTTGCACGCCTTCAAGTGATGTAGAAAACCCGACACTTGCACGCCGAAGGTATGCCCCCGAGCCGTGGTGGGCTGCCACCATTAGGGAAGATGAACCAGAATTGGCGGTTGCGAGTATTGCTTTGTGGCCTTGCCGCCCGCCTGTAACAGAAGATGGCTGCATGAAACTGGCTTTGTTGAAGAATCGACTTCGTCAGCGTCACTGGGATGGCCCCGGAGGGATGGGGGAACTGGCGGTTATCGCGCTTCCCATGATCGTGTCGCAGGCCTCGGACACGGTCATGCTGTTCGTGGACCGCCTGTTTCTGTCGCACCTGGGCAAGGTGCATCTGGCCGCGGCCATGAGCGGGGGGCTGACCTCGTTCATGGTGATGAGCCTGTTTCTGGGAGCGACCGGCTATGTCAACGCCCTGGTGGCTCAGCATTTGGGGGCGGGGCAGCGATCGAAGTGCTCGCTGGCCGTCTCTCAAGCGCTGCTGCTTTCCCTGGGGTGCTATCCCCTGATGCTGGGCAGTCTGCTGGGGATTCGAGGCTTTTTCGGCCTGTTTGGCCACAGTCCTCTTCAAGTGGAGCTGTCCACCGTTTATTTCTCCATTCTGATTTGCGGAGGAATCCTCATGCTGGGGCGCGGTGTCCTGACCGGATTTTTTTCGGGAATCGGGCGTACCCGTGTGGTGATGGTCGCCAATCTGGCGGCCATGTTGGTGAACGTGCCCTGCAACTACGTGCTGATCTTCGGCAAGTTGGGCTTTCCGGCCCTGGGGATGGCCGGGGCCGCCTTCGGCACCCTGATCGGCAGCGCCTCCGGGTTGCTGATTCTGGCCTGGGCCTACTGGATCAACCCCATCAGGCGCGAGGCCGCCGGTATTTCCCTTTGGAGCTTCGACCGGTCTCTGTTTGCCATGCTCTTGCGCTATGGCACTCCGGCGGGCATGGAGTTTTTTCTGAACATCGCCGCCTTCAATCTTGCCGTGCAGCTGATGCATTCCTACGGGGCCGATGTGGCGGCGGCCGTAACTATTGCCTTTAACTGGGATTTGGTGGCCTTTGTGCCCATGATCGGATTCAACGTGGCCACGCTGAGCCTGGTGGGGCGCAGCCTGGGAGGGGGGGACGCCGTCGCCGCCGAACGGGCGACCTATTCGGGTCTGAAATTGGCCTATGCCTACGCCTTGATATTGATGACACTTTTCCTGACCATTCCCCGGTCGCTGGTCGGCATCTTCGCGCCTCCGGGATCCGAGGAGTATGCCCACGTGGTCTCGTTGGCGGTCACGCTGTTGCGTCTGGCCGCCATCTACACGCTGTCCGACGCCACGTTTCTGGTGTTCGGAGGCGCCTTGCGCGGCGCCGGGGACACGGCCTGGGCCATGCGGGCGTCGGTCTCCATCCACTGGGCGATGGCTGTGCTGGTGTTTGCCGTGGTCAAAGTCTGGCACGGCGGGCCGGTGCTGGCCTGGCTGGTCTTCATACTGGCCATCAGCACGATGGGCGTGTCCTTCGGCCTGCGCTTCCGCTACGGCGCCTGGAAACAGATTCGGATGGTTGAAACCGCCTAGCCGGGTCGGAAAGAGACGATTTATAACCGGCTTGAGTGTTTGTATTCAGCCCGGTGGGTATTATACTTTTTGTCGGTGTGCTTCTGCTATGGATGGGGGACCGCTTCTTAGCGACTTGCCGAGTCTGTGTTCGGCCGGATTGATAAGGTGGCCCGCAGGTCCGGCGTGAAGTGTGGCAACTTGTGTGGTCGAACGATCATGCAGAATGGCGGGCATGGGCCCGCGAACGTGGCAAGGCGATCGCCCAAGCGGTCGCCGCAAATTAGCAAGAGAGCGGAAAATGAAGAAGCTGTTTGTGGGTGGTTTGAGTTTCAACACCACGGATGATGGGTTGCGGGAAGCGTTCGAGGCCTTTGGTGACGTCACCGAAGCCAAGGTGATCACGGACCGTGAAACCGGTCGTTCGCGTGGCTTCGGCTTCGTGAGCTTCACCGACGCCTCGGCGGCGGACGCGGCCATTGCCGGCATGAACGACAAGGATCTGGACGGCCGTACGATTCGCGTGAACGAAGCCGAAGAAAAGCAGCGTAGCGGCGGCGGTGGCCGTGGCGGTTTCGGCGGCGGCAATCGCGGCGGTGGCCGTGGCGGCTTCGGCGGCGGCAATCGCGGCGGCAGCGGCGGCGGTCGCTGGTAGTCTGTGATTTTCCCGGGGCGTCGGAAATGCATTTCCGGCGCCCTTTTTCATTTACGAGTGGGACGCCGAGGCCTCCGCGCCCAGGCACGGTGCTGTCCCCCCCCTCTCTATCCAGGTTCCAGGAGATTCCCGCTTTCCGGCATTTGGGGCTACTGTACAGAACCCCGGTTGCCAGTCGCTGGGGTTTCCCAGCAAGATAACCGGAGGCAAGAAAGCGAATGCCCCCCAAAGCTGATCGTTCACCATTGGAGGCTTGCCGCGAAAAGGCCTTGAGCCTGCTGGAACAGCGCCCCCATTCGCGCCGGGAACTTACCCTTAAGCTGATCCGCCGCGACTACCCCCCGCATCTTGTGGAAGCCCTGCTGGACGACTTCGAGCGGGCCGGTCTGCTGGACGATCTGGCTTTTGCCCGTCTGTATGTGGCCATGAAGCTGGACAGTACCCGTCCCGTCGGCCGGCACCGGCTGCAAATGGAACTGGACAAGCGTGGACTTTGCCGGGAGATCGCCGCCCGGGCGATCGCCGAACAGCTGGATGGCGATGCCGGGGATGAATCCCGCGAGCTGGACTTGGCAACCGCGGCGGGCCGCCGCAAGTTGCAAGGGATTCGCGGCCCCTTGGACCGGCAGAAGAAGCGCGAGCGCGTCTACCGTTTTTTGGCGGGGCGCGGTTTTCCCTCCTCGGTCTGCGCCGAGGTTCTGCGCAGGTTGAGCCCAGAGCTGGAATAGGGCATCTGGAAGAATGACCTGTTTCCGCGAACCAGGCTTCGGGCTTGGACTGCTACTGGGGAGCTGTGAAAACACCCCAATTTCCACTTGTCGGCAAAAAAAAGCCCCGCCGGGAGGGCGGGGCATCGGAGGGAGGGGCTAGCGCAGCGCTAGCACAGGCTTAGAACTTGTAGCCCAGGTCAAACTGGTAGAGCTCGCCGCTGTCGTCGTCGCCAGCAGCCGGCTCGACGTAATCGGTGAAGATGGCGGTGGCGCCAATCGAGCAGTGTTTGGTCAGGCTGTAGGACAGCCCGAGCTTGTGGCCCTTGACGTTGACGCTGTTGTCGCTGCCGGGGATAGCCGCGCCGAAGTCGCTGTCGCTCAGGAAGTAGGGGACGGAGTCGCCTCCGATGCTGGCGTAGGCGTAGTTGGCCGCCCAGGGGCCGCGCTTGGCCTGCAGGCCCAGGATCCAGGCGGTGTCCTCGTCTTCGGCTTTGTAGCCGGCACCGGCCTTGCCGAAGGTCACACCCTGCGAAGCGGCGGTGTCCTCGGCCCCGAAGTTCTTGGCGACCTGGCCATAGGCCTTGACCTTGACTTCGCCGACCTTGGTGCTGACTTCGCCGTAGATGTCGCCGATGGACCATTTGTAGTCGTCATCCGCGGCGCCGTTCAGTTGGAACTCGGTGGTTTCGCCGTTGTATCCAGCGAAGCCAAGGGCCAGCATGGCACTGGCCTTCTCGCCGGAGAAGGTGTAGCCGACCTGGCCGGCGGCCATGTTGGCAAGGGACTGGTCTTTGCTGTTGGCGTCGGCCGTTGCGTCCCCGCGCAAGTTGTAGGCCCCGGCGGTCACGAAGGCGTTGCCGCTCTTGTACTGCAGGGTGGCGCCGGCCGGGCGGATGTCGCCGTCCCACATCATGAAGGTGGTGGTGAACGGGTTCTTCTGCTGACCGAGGGTCAGGGCCACACCGTTTTGGAAGTTGTGCTTGGCGTAGGCGTAGTCGAGGCGGATGTCGCCAGTCTCGAAGACGGAGCCCTCGCCCCAACTGTCATTGGTGCTCTTGGCGGAGTCTTCCCCAGTGGCCAGACCGGCCCCGATTTCCCAATTCTCGGCGCTATTCGTCCAGACCCCACCCAAGCGGAAGCGGGTGCGGAAGCGGGACTTCTCGCGATCCTCGGCACCGCCTTCGTTGTCCTGGCGGCGCTGCTCATAACGCAGGCGGACATCGCCCTTGATCTTGAGGCCGTCGATGTTGGAGCCCAGAGCAACGGGGGAGGCCTTTTTGACTTCCTCGGCCACGGTTTCCTTCACTTGGGTGGCCACCATGGATTTGAGCTGCTCGAGCTGGCTTTCCAGCAGTTTGATACGGTTGAGCAGTTCGTCGTTGCTGGGGGCGGCAAAGACGCTTGTGCCCAGCCCGCAGATGGCGGCGGTTGCGATCAGTTTCTTTGTGTTCATCGGTCCCTCTTTCGGTTAGGGGGCTTTTAGTGTTGGCATTGTGCCGTCTTTTCCGGCGGGGCTTCCGACCGTCGGAGGCACCACGGCTTTCACGAAACTGGAAACAAGTATACCCGGCAATTGTTAGGGAAAGATTAGGCGGGGATGAGAGCTTGTAAGAAAGTGATTAGTAATCAGGATACGGGTTTCAATAGTCGTGATCGCGCTCGTCATCGCGCTCGTGATCGACCGGGGTTTCAGTGTTCAGCAGTTCAGGTTTCAGGGCCGATTCGGGATACGGGATTCGGGATACCAACTCATCAACTGGCTCACAGCTTGGGCAGATGGATGACGAAGGTGCTGCCTTCGCCGACCGTGCTGGTGGCGCTGACGCTGCCGCCGTGGGCCTGGGCTACGTGTTTGACGATGGCCAAGCCCAACCCGGTGCCGCCTTCCTTGCGGCTGCGCCCCTTGTCCACGCGGTAGAAGCGTTCGAAGAGGCGGGCCAGGTGGTCCTGGGAAATGCCACTGCCGAAATCCTGGACGCTGATCCGGATGTCCCGATCGGTCTGCCGGGCGGAGACGATCACGCGGTTTTTGGCCGAGCTGTACTTGATGGCGTTCTGCACCAGGTTGCCCACGGCCTGTTCGAGCAGAACCGGGTTGAGGTTGGCCTGCAACCCGCTTGGGCACTGCAGTTCCAGCTGGATCTGTTTTTTGGAGGCCTGACGATTGCAGGCCTGGAGCACGTCCTCGAGGTGCCCGTGCAGGGCGCAGAGATGCAGGGGGATGCCCTCTTCGCTTTCGTTGCCGCACTCGATGCTGGACAATAGCAGCAGGTCCTCGATGATGGCGTTAAGGCGGTCGGTGTGCTTGAGAATGATTTTCAGAAAGTGCCGGGCGTCCTCGCGGTTGTCCAGGGCCCCATCCAGCAGGGTTTCGACAAAGCCTTTGATGGAGGTGATGGGGGTCTTGATCTCGTGGGAGACGTTGGCGGCAAAATCGCGGCGGACGTTTTCCAAGCGGCGCAGACGGGTCACGTCGTTGAGGACGATGAGGGCGCCGATGCGTTGCTTGTCCGCGTCGGTCAGCGGGGTGCCGCAGACCTTTAGGTAAAGGGTTTGGGCGTTGTGGTAGAGTAGGACGCTGTCCTCGACGGGGCCGGAGGCCTGGAGGGTGGTGGCGATCAGATCAAGCAGGGAGGTGTTGCGGATGGTTTCCTGGACGGGCCGGCCTCTGAGTTCGGCGGGTTTCAGGCCCAGCATGTCGGCCGCGGCCTGGTTGGCGCTGATCAGCTGCTGGTCGCAATCGATGGCCAGAACGCCCTCGACCATGCTGCCCAGTATGGCCTTGAGTTCGTTGCGCTGCTGGACCACGGTGCGAATGCGTTCGTCCAGTTCGCTGGCCATGTTGTTCATGGTTTCGGCCAGTTCGCTGAGTTCGGTGGAGTCGGTGGTGTGCATGCGGGCTTTGAAGTCGCCGCGGGCGAAGCGTCGGGCGCAGGCCTGCATTTGGTGCAGTGGGTTGGTGATACGCCGGGCCATGGCCCAGCTGATGAGCGCGGCCAGCAGGACAATGCCGAAGCCGCCATACGCGACATGGCGGTAGGTCAGGTGCAAGGCCTCGCGGATTTCGGTCAGAGGGCGCGAGGCGCGGACGGTGCCGGCCAGGCGGCCGCCATGGTTAAAGGCCACGGCCACGTACATCATTTCCTGCTTCAGGGTGTTGCTGTAGCGGGTAGCGTAGCCGCTGCGGCCTGACAGAGCCATCAGGATTTCGGGGCGGTCGGCATGGCTGTCCATCAGGGCGGGGTCCTCCATGGAGTCGCCGATGACCCGCCCGGACTTTTCGATGATGGTCAAGCGCAGGTTGCTGCGCCTGCCCAAAGCCCGACACAGCGGTTGCACGGCCTGGAGGCCGTCGGGACTGTAGACCCCGGCGATCTGTTGCTCCACCAGGCGGGCAATGTTCTCCAGTTCCTGCCTCACATGGCGCTTGTAGAGGGCGGTCTGGGAGCGGCTGGCGGACCAGGCCACGGCCAGCATGGACAGGAGAATGAGCAGCAGGTAGCTGGTGAAGATTTTCCAGAGAAGGGGCTTGCGTCGCATCAACTGTCCTTTAGGCGATAACCGACTCCGCGGACGGTTTCGATCAGATGGCCGTGTTCCTTGAGTTTTTTGCGCAGGCCGACCACCTGGACGTCGACGGAGCGCGAGGTGACCGCGTAGTCGTCGCCGCGGACGGCATCGATGATTTGGTTGCGGGTGTAGACCCTTCCCGGGTGCCGTGCCAGGTAGTGGAGGATGCCGAATTCGGTGCTGGTCAGGGTGATGGCGTTATGGTCGATGAGGATTTCGTGGCGGCCCGGATCGATGGTCAGGTCCCCCCGCTTGAGGATGGAGTGGCTGTCCAGTTCGCGGCTGGAGGTTTTGCGCAGGGCCGCTTTGACCCGGGCCAGGAGGATGCGGGGGCTGAATGGCTTGGTCACATAGTCGTCCGCCCCCAGCTCCAAGCCGGTTACGATGTCCACTTCCTCGCCCCGGGCGCTGATCATGATGACGGGGATGTGCGAGGTCTCGGGGTTGCCTTTGAGACTCCGGCATACGTCCAGGCCGTCGATGCCCGGCAGCATCAGATCCAGAACGACCAGGTCGGGAACCGTCGAGCGCACCCGCAGCATGGCCTCTTCGCCGCTTTTGGCGGTAACGACTTGATAGCCGTTGCGGGACAGGTTGTAGGAGATCAGCTCCAGAATGTCTTTTTCGTCGTCGACCACCAAAACGGTTTGCGCGGGCATGAATGCGTTCTCCCTAGAGGCCCGGTTGGCTAAGCAAGTGCATTCCAATGTACCGGAACGGAGTGGGGACGCAACCTCTCGGGGGCCGAAGGTTGGTTAGGAGTTGGTTAGGATTGGCCGCGAGGCGGGTTGGCAGGGGGTATTGGGGACGTGGACCCTCATCACTCCGTCGCTTCCAGGCCTTGTTCCGGAATGGTGCGCCGGGCTATTTCCAGTTCCAGGAGCCGGAGGTCGCCATGGTGTCGGGCGGCGAAGTCGCGTTGCCAGCTGGCCTCGTTGCCCCTGTCCAGAAACGAGTAGGCCGCTTCCAGGTGGTGAAGGCTGTGCAGCCTGGCCGCCTGTGGGGCGGCCAGATCCAGTAGCCGCTCCAGCTGGGAGCGAATGGTGACAATCCGGCCGCTTTCCGGTTCGATGATCCTGCCGTCCAGACCGAAGCGCATGGCCTTCCACTGATTCTCCAGCAGGTAATCGGTGTGTAGCTGGGCGGGGGGGGTTCCGGCGGCGTATTGGGCGCAGTAGTGGCTGGCGGCGGCCTGGGTGATGGCGGCAAGGGTGCAGGCCCGCCGGTAGTCGGTGGGCAGGTCGAAGATGCGCAGCTCCAAGGTGCCGAAGACCGGCTGGGGCCTGATGAGCCACCAGA
>JBFJXC010000015.1:0-23206 GCA_041623325.1 Lentisphaeria bacterium
AACAGGCGCGAGCTTGCACAGTTGTTCGACCGAGATGTCAAGACGATCGGCAAGCATATCAACAACGTCTTCAGGGAAGGCGAGCTGGAATCACAGGCAGTTGTCGCAAAATTTGCGACAACTGCGGAAGACGGCAAGATATATCAGGTCGAATACTACAACCTGGATGTCATCATCTCGGTCGGATATCGCGTCAAGTCTCAACGCGGCACCCAATTCCGCATCTGGGCCACCCAGCGGCTCAAGGACTATCTTGTTCAGGGGTATGCCATCAACGAACAGCGCCTGGCTCAGAAGGAGCAGGAGGTCCGGCATCTCAAGGACGGCATCCGCATTCTGAGTCGGGCAATCGAGGAGAAGGCCACAGAAGGTGAATACGGTTGGCTCGATCTCTATGCCAAGGGCCTTCGACTACTGGACGACTACGATCATGAGGCCCTCGACCGCCAGGGAACTACCGAAGGTGCGGTCGCCTTTCCCGCATACGGCGACTACACGGCGCTGATACAGGACATGAGCGCGGAATTTGCCTCCGATGTCTTCGGCCAAGAACAAGGTCAGGGATTCAAGAGCGCCATCGACCAAATCCAGCAAAGCTTCGACGGTAAGGAACTTTATCCATCCTTCGAGGAGAAGGCCGCGACACTGCTCTACCTAATCGTCAAGAACCACGCCTTTGTCGACGGCAACAAGCGCATCGCCGCCGCCTGCTTCCTGCTGTTCCTACAACGGAACAAGCGTTTACACCCCAGCGAGAATACGCTTGTCATCAGTAACGAGGCCCTGGCCAGCCTCACCCTTTTCGTGGCCACCAGCAAACCCGACGAGATGGATACAGTGAAACATCTCATCATCAGCATCTTGAACCGAAACAAATAAGCGACCTTGGCCATCAAGACGAGCCCCCATTAGCGTGGATTAGCGCCGATTAGGGGTCCCCCACCACTCACCACTCACCACTCACCGCTTACCACTCACCACTCACAACGCCCCTCCTTCCCGGCGTGCCCGCTCAGACGGAGCAGAGGACGAGGCGGAAACCGAGGAGACCGCTGCGGCATTCTGGAGCGATGCCGAGGCGGTCGGTAGCCCGGCAGCGTCTGGGGCAGGACGACCATCCCCCCCCGCGGCGGACCTTGCGGTCGCCATCCGGGGGACCTTTGGGGTCGGTCTGCTCTTCGGGCGGGTACGGGGCGAACCAATCCAGGCACCATTCCCCCACATTGCCGTGCATGTCGTAGAGCCCCCGCCGGTTCGGGCGCTTCAGTCCCACCGGATGCGTATGCCCTTGGCTGTTGCCCGCGTACCAGCCGCTGGCCTCCAGCAGTCCGGTTTCATGGCAGGAGCAGAATGCCGGCAGAGGCGCCTCTGGGGCCGGAGGCGCCGGCCGGCCGGTCGGTTCGGTCTTGCAGGCGTATTCCCATTCCGCCTCGGTTGGCAGGCGGAAACGGGCCTCCCCGGGCAGGCCGCCGCCGGCACGCTGCAAGGCGGTAAGGCGCGAGCAGAACTCGTGGGCGTCCTGCCAGCAGACCGACTCCACCGGTTGCCTGTCCCCACGGAAATAGCTGGGGTTGGAGAGCATAACCCCCCTGAATTGGGCCTGGGTGACGGGATGACGGCCTATCCAGAAGCCACGACTGATGCGGACCCGATGCGGGGGCTTCTCACACTGGTAGCCATCCTGGCTGCCGCACTGAAAACTTCCCGGCTCCACCCGGACCAAGGCCATATCCAGGCTGGCCAGCACGATTTCGGGCGTGTCGTTGGCCATTAACGCTCCGAGGTCAGGCTGGGCAGGCCCGGAGCCCCCGGCCCAGACCCTGTCCCTTCTTTCCAACGCCGTCACCGCAAAGTCGAGATGGCACAGATCGCACTCGGTTCTCTCCCCCAAAAAATCGTCCTCGATCCAGTAGCGAGTCCCGCAATGAGGGCATTGCGCCTTAATCCTCGCCATGCGGACTCTCCCCTTCCGCCTGCACCCGGACCCAGACTCGGGAGCGTTTCAGAAAGCCATCGCTCATTTGGGTGTAGACGGTCACCACCGCCTGGGCGGGTTGGTCGGTCCGTACCGGCCTGACCTCCAGGTTGTACACCCGCGACTCCGTTTCGCTCGGCTGCAGCCGGACCTGGAAGGCTTGACTGGAGCTTTCAACCTGGCTGATTCGGGTGGCGTCCGGGCTCTGCAGACTCACCCTGGCCGCCTTGGCCGCCGGCGCCTCGCCAAGGGTCCAGCCCAGAAAGCGCGGAGTCAGCTGCACCACGGGCGGAATCTCGCCGCTGATCACCAGCTTGACCAGGGGCGAATCGGGATCGTCCGTACCCACATAGATACTTTTGTACTGCAGTCCGGTGCGCCCTCCGAAGGTGAAAACCGCCCGGATGGTCCCTCTCTCCCCCGGGGCGTACGTTCGCTTTTCCAGCGCGGCGGTGGTGCAACCGCAGGTGGTGCGAATGGACACAATGTTCACCGGGATGCGTCCGGTGTTGCGAAAGCTGAATCCGGCCTCGAACGCCTCCTGCTGCGGAGTGGCCTTGAAGGTGGCCTCGGTCCGTTGCCACTGCAGTGCGGCAGGCAGGGGGCAGGCGGCCAACACACAGGCCATGGCAATCAGAGGCCCCAGGCGAGATCCCCGGGCCGGGCGCGTTGCGGCGGCTTTCGAAAAATGGCGTTCTAGTTTCATGATGCTCTCACCATGGCGGCATGTCCACAATTCTGCCGGCTTGGAGCCGGCACCAGTCCTGCAGAGAACGATGCCCCTTATCGGCCCCCATTACAAGTTCGGCAACAAAGTGGCCGAAGCGGTCGGGCAGACTATAGTTAGCCGCGTTTCCGCCGCTGTCCAAAGCACTGGCGGCGCGACCGCATGTGACTCAACCAGGCTAGGGTGATCATCGACTATGGACCCCATCGCATTCCAGATCGGCTCGCTTGCCATCCGCTGGTACGGCATTTTTGCCGCCGCCGGCTTTTTGGCCGGCTACCTCATGCTCCAGAGGCGAGCCGACCGCCTGGGCATCGGTCGCGAGCGCGGCGCGGATCTGGCTTTTCTGGCCATGCTCGGAGGCATCCTGGGGGCCCGCTGCCTGTATGTGGCCCAGAACTGGTCCTACTTCCGGCAGCACTGGGTGGAAATACCGCGGATCGACCATGGGGGCCTGGTCTTCTACGGGGGATTCGCCGGGGCCGGCCTGGCGGTGATCGGCTTCTGCCGTTTCAAATCCCTCGGCATCCTGCGGATTGCCGACCTGTTCGCCCCGGTCCTGCCCTTGGGGCACGCCTTCGGCCGACTGGGCTGCCTTCTGAACGGCTGCTGCTTCGGCAAACCCTGGCAAGGACTCTGCAGCATCCGCTATCCGGCCGCCAGCGAGGTGGCCAGCGTTCAGCAACTCCTGGGCCTGATCCCAACCCATGCCCACCCGCCGCTGCCGGTCTTCCCCGTCCAGTTGCTGGCCGCCGTCGTGAACCTGGCCATCTGCGCCGGCCTGCTGGCCGCCGAAAAACGCCTGGGCCGGCCTGGCCGGCTTTTTGCCCTGTACCTGATCGCCTACGCCCTGACGCGCTTTCTGGTGGAGTTCATGCGCGGCGACTATGTCCATACCTTCCACTCCCTCACTCCCGCCCAGCTGGTCTGCCTCGGACTGCTGCCGGCCGGGATCGTCCTGTTCGCCAAGGCGCCTGCAACCCATGACTGATTCGCCGGAAAACCAGACCGGATACGAGCGCCCCGAGCCGGTGGAGTTGGTGGTGTCCCACCAGCTGGACGGCACCCGGATCGACCTGTTCGCCGCCCAGCAGTTCCCCGAATTCTCCCGGGCCTTCTTCCAGCGCGGCATCAAGCAGGGCCGCATCCGCATCAACGGCCGGCCCTGCCGACCCTCCGACAAATTGCGGACCAACGACCGGGTCAGCTTTGAGTGGCCCGAGGGCCGCGGCGTCGAGATGATTGGCGAGGACATCGCCCTGGACGTGATCGCCGAAGACGAGGATGTTCTGGTGTTGAACAAGCCCCCCGGCCTGGTGGTGCATCCCGCCAAGGGCAACTGGACCGGAACCCTGGTCCACGGCCTGCTCGGCCACGACCAGGAAAGCTTTTCCGAACTGGTGGACGAGCAGCAGCGGCCCGGCATCGTGCACCGGCTGGACAAGGACACCTCCGGGGTCATGGTCGTGGCCAAGAACGAGCAGGCCCGCTTCGCCCTGAGCGCCGCCTTTGCCGAACGGCGGGTCGAAAAAACCTATCTGGCCATTGTCCAGGGGGAGTTCGGCGCCAAGACCGGCGAGATCCGCACCCTGATCGGCCGGCACCCCCGGGACCGCAAGCTGATGGCCGTGGTCGAAGAGAAGGGCAAGCCCGCCGTGACTCTTTACCGGGTCCTGGCCACGACGGGGGAGCACACGCTGGTCGAGGTGCGCATCCTGACCGGTCGCACCCACCAGATACGGGTGCATTTCGCCAGTCTGCGCCATCCCATTCTGGGCGACGACATGTACGGGGGTCGGCAGGGCGGCCTCCAGGTGCCAGTGCCCCGCCAGATGCTTCATGCCTGGAAGCTGGCCTTCCCCCATCCCCGCACCGGAATCATGCGCGAATACATGGGCAATCCCCCCGAAGATTTCCGGAACGTGCTGAAAGGGTTGGGTTTGCCAGTGGTCGGACGTGGAAAATCTGGTTTGTGAGGCCACATTATGTGTTTTTTGCCAGCGGCTTGTCCACTGGCCGACCGAACGCGCCCGGAGCGCGGAAAGGCCGCCAATAGGCGGCCCAATAATCAACCCATGGAGACGCAACCAGATATGAACACCAAGCTATCAGATCGTTTTTTCGCCAAGGGCCGCGAGTTTCTAGGCACCGAATATCCGTTTCTTTGCGGGGCCATGACCTGGGTGAGCGATCCGAAGCTGGTGGCGGCCGTGTGCAACGCGGGGGGCATGGGCTGCCTGGCTGGAGGCAACACTCCAACCGAGATTCTGGAAAAGCAGATCGAGGAAACCCGGCGCCTGACCGACAAGCCGTTCGCCGTGAACCTGATCACCATCGCCCCCGCCTACAAGAGCCACATGGAGCTGGTGGGCCGCCTCAAGCTGCCGTACGTGGTCTTTGCCGGCAGCTTCCCGCGCCAGGAGGAGGTGGAGATCGTCAAGAAGACCGGGGCCAAGATCATCTGCTTCGCTTCGACCATGTCCATCGCCAACCGCATGCGCCGCTACGGGGCGGACGCGCTGATCCTGGAAGGCATGGAGGCCGGCGGACATGTCGGCCATGTCTGCCTGAGCGTTCTGCTGCAACAGGTCCTGTTCGAGGTTCAGGATATTCCCGTCTTTGTGGCCGGCGGTATCGCCACCGGCAAGATGGCCGCCCACATGTTCATGATGGGCGCCGCCGGCGTGCAGCTTGGGACACGCTTCGCCATATCCGAGGAGAGCTGCGCCCATCCCGAATTCAAGAAAACCTTCAAGCGTGCCAACGCCCGCGACGCGGTTTCGACCCCCCAGTTCGACAGCCGCCTGCCCGTGGTCGCGGTGCGGGCCTTGCGCAACAAGGGCCTGGACGACTTCGGCCGCCTGCAGCTGGACCTGATCGAGAAGATCGATTCGAACACCATCACCCGCGAAAAGGCCCAGGAGGAAGTGGAGTCCTACTGGATGGGGGCGTTGCGCCGGGCCGTGATCGACGGCGACGTGGAGCGGGGCTCCCTGATGGCCGGACAATCCGTCGGGCTGGTCAAGGAGATCCAACCGGTCCAGACCATCATGGACGAGCTGATCAACGATACCGAGGCCGAGCTGCAGCGGGTGAAGGCCGCTCTTGTCGGCTAGCCGAAGCGGGTGCCGGATGCCGGTCAAGCTTCTCTGCCTCCAAGCGGGCTGAAGCCCCCGGCCCACCCGGACACTACAGCAGATTCTGCTCCCGGAAACTCAAGTAGTCACGGGGGCGGGACAGGGTGCGGCAGCCAATGATGATGTGGTCCAGCACGTCGATGCCGACCACCTTGCCGGCCTGGCTCAGACTTTGGGTGCAGCTGATGTCCTGCTCCGAGGGAGTGGGATCCCCGCTGGGGTGGTTGTGGGCCAGGATAACCCGGGCGCAGCTTTCCTTGATGGCGGCGCGAAAAACTTCGCGGGCATGGACCTGGCTGCGGTCCAGAAGGCCAACGGTCACGCAGCGGTCACTGATCAAATAGTGCTTGGCGTCGACCAGCAGCACATGGAACTCCTCCTGCTTTTTTCCTCGGAAATGGTCGCGCAGAAGGGCGGCCACGTCCTCCGGGGCCTGCAGGCGCGGCCGCTCGGGGGTGGTCCGGCTGCGGAAGCGCCTGGCCAGGGCAAAGGCGGCCCGGATTTCGACCGCCTTGGCCAGCCCCACCCCCCTGACCTTGCGCAGATCGCTGACCTCCGCCGCGGCCAGAGCGGCCAGATCCCCCTTGGCGGTGGCCAGCAGAGCCCGGGCCAGGTCCAAGGCCGACTGTCCGCGGGCCCCGGTTCGCAGCAGAATGGCCAGCAGCTCGGCATCCCCCAGGGCGCTGTCCCCGTTGCTGACCAAGCGTTCCCGGGGCCGGTCGTGCTTGGCCATCTCGGCAATGAGATAGCCCCCGTTCTGGCCAGGTTCCGTCCCGTACATGATGCATCCCCCCTTTTCCTGCGGAGACTGCCGCCCTCCTCGCCAAACAACCTAACCAATGTAAGCTAATACAGTTTATAACCGCGCCGGGACCCTGTCAAGCCCCTGGGAGCGTCGGCAAAGACCGCGCGGTAGTGCCGCACATCGTGGAGGCGGCCGCCGCGGAGGACGATGCCGATGATGTCGAAGCGGTAGAGGATGGCAGGCTGTCCGAGATCGCGCAAGTACTGGGCGGCCGCGCGGAGAAGCCGTCGGCGCTTGTGACGGCCGACGGCGTCGGCTGGCCGGCAGCCCGGGCGGTAGTGGCGGGTTTTGACCTCGACGAAAACCAGGGTCTGGTCCTGCCGGGCGACCATGTCGATCTCGCCCCGGCTGGTCCGGTAGTTTCGCATCAAAATGTCGAAACCGGTTTCCCTCAGAAGGCGGCAGGCCAGATCTTCGCCCCTCTGCCCGAGCCTGAGGTGGGCGGCCTTTTGTTGGGAGAACGCTGCCATGGGGTCCTCGGAATTTCGGGGGCGCGGCCAGTCGCGCCTTGCCCATGGTCAACCGTAAGCCGCCGGACAGGCGCTGACAAGCGGCCAAAGGCGGCTGGCGGCAGGGCGGGCCGGCGGCTACATTGGCGCGGTGTCCGGCTGGGATGCCGCCGGCCTGGTTACGGAATGGATTTTGGCAGAATGGACGCGGCATGAAAGCGGGCGAAGGCAAGGTACAAGAGGGGCAGACATATCCGCTTGGCGTGCGCCTGGCCGCCTGGCTGGTGGCCGTTTTGGTGCGGCTGATCTTCCGCAGCTGCCGGGTGAGGATCCAGGACCGCTCCGGTCTGTTTTGCCACCCCCAGCCGCCGCCGATGATCTTCGCAGGCTGGCACAACCGCCTGCTCTTTACCACGGCCTGCTTCCCATGGAAGTTCAAGGGGCGGACCGCCGCCCTGGCCAGCCTGTCCCGCGACGGAGCCTATGCCGCCGCCTTTGTGGAGAATTTCGGGCCGACCGTGGTGCGCGGCTCCACCAGCCGCGGCGGCTTCCGGGCCCTGCTGTCCCTGCGCCGTGTGCTGGCCGACAATGTTTCGGTCTGCCTGACGCCCGACGGTCCGAGAGGCCCCCGCTACGCCGTCCAGCCCGGAGCGGTCGTGCTGGCCGAAAAGAGCGGCTGCCCCGTGGTGCCCATCAGCCTGAACGCCCCGAAGCGCTGGGAGATGGGGGGATGGGACAAGGCGCAGATCCCCAGGCCGTTCTCCACTATAACCCTGGTGGTGGGAGCGCCGCTGACGGTGCCGGCCAACCTGTCCCCCGAACAACGGGTTCAGGAAACAGAACGAGTCAGGCAGGCCCTGCTGGCCATCACCGACGACACCATAACTTCACAACCCTCAGACCGCTAATACCGGAGATCGCCATGATCCGCTCGGACCAGATTTTAAGCACCGTTGCCATGCTTCAGAACGAGAACCTGGATGTGAGAACGATCACCCTGGGAATCAATCTGATGGACTGCCGCCATCCGGATATCGGGCAACTGTGCCGCCGGGTGGTCGAGAAGATCAAGCGCTGCGCGGGACCGTTGGTCTCCACCTGCAACGAGGTCAGCACAAAGTACGGCGTGCCCATCGTCAACAAGCGCCTGGCGGTCACGCCGGTCAGCGACCTGGCCGCCGGCCTGGGGCGGGCGGGCTGCGTGCGGGTGGCCCAGGCCCTGGACGAGGCGGCCGCGGCGGTGGGAATCGACTTTGTGGGCGGCTACACCGCCCAGGTTCACAAGGGGGCGACCCCCGCGGACTGGGACCTGATCGAGAGCCTGCCCGAGGCCCTGTCGGTTACCCAAAAAGTCTGCGCTTCCCTAAACGTGGGCACGACCAAGGCGGGGATCAACATGGATGTGGTCGCCCGTCTTGGCCATGTGATCAAGGAGATGGCCGAGCGTTCGGCGGCCGCGGACGGGTTTACGGCGGCCAAGCTGGTGGTCTTCACCAATCAGCCGGAGGACAACCCGTTCATGGCCGGGGCCTACCATGGGCCTGGGGAGCCGGAAACGGTGATCAACGTCGGGGTCAGCGGCCCCGGCGTAGTGGCCCGGGCCCTGGAGCGCCGGATCCAGGAGGCTGGACGGGAAAATCTGGGTCTGGACGACCTGGCCGAAGAGATCAAGCAGACCGCCTGCCGCGTGACCCGCTGCGGGGAGATCGTGGGCCGGGAAGTGGCCCGGCGCATGGGTGTCCGCTTCGGCGTGGTGGATTTGTCCCTGGCCCCGACCCCGAAGGTGGGCGACAGCGTCGGGGAGATTCTGCAGATTCTGGGAGTGGACGCGGTGGGGGCGCCAGGCTCGACCGCCTGCGTGGCCCTGCTGAACGACGCGGTCAAAAAAGGGGGGGCCTTCGCCTCCCAGAGCGTGGGCGGTCTCAGCGGCGCCTTCATTCCGGTGTGCGAGGATTCGGTGCTGGCCGAGGCGGTTGAAAGCGGTCAGCTTTGTCTGGAGAAGCTGGAGGCCATGACCTGCGTCTGCTCGGTGGGGTTGGACATGATCGCCGTGCCTGGCGACACGCCAGCGGAGACCATCTCGGCGCTCATCGCCGACGAGATGGCCATCGGCATGATCAACCGCAAGACGACCGCGGTCCGGGTCATTCCGGTGCCGGGCAAGAAGGCCGGGGAAAAGGCGGTGTTCGGGGGGCTGTTCGGCGAAAGCGCCATCATGCCGGTGCGCAACGCGGGCTGCTCCTCGCGCTTCATCGGATTCGCCGGCCGCATTCCGGCTCCGATTCACAGCCTCAACAACTGATCCAGCGGCGCAGCGGCAGGCCGACATGGTCGTCGTATACGGGGCAGGTGGCGTACTGGGGCGTCCGGCAGGGGCACAGTCTGTCGGCGTAATCCGATGGTTCCGCGTCGGGGCGGCACTTCTGGCCGAAGTTGACGGCCCGCAGCGTGCCCGGACAGCGGTCCCGGCTTGAGGCCATCAGCCTGGCGACCTGACGGAACTTTTCTGAGCTGAACGGTTTGCGGATCAAGCCGACAACCTGGCTGGTGGGAGTTTCCTGCAGCCGTCTGACATGGGCATCCCCCGACACCAGAAGAGTCCGCGGCGGCGATGGGCCCAGCCGCTCGGCCACGCGGGCGGCCAGCTCGAAGCCGTCCAAACCCGGCATCGAAACATCGGAAACGATCAGGCCGGGAGACTCGTCCAGCGCCCGCAAGGCCTTGACCGGGCTGGCAAACTCGCGGATCGCATATCCCTCCCCATCCAGCATGCTGCGCATGACGAACAGGATTAGCTCGTCGTCGTCAACCAGGAAAACAGTCATTGGCCTTCCTCCCTCCACTGCCTACAGACTACCTCGGGGAGGAGAGCCTGTCAAGCAGGCCGCGGCCGACCGGCTCGCCCCGTAAAAAAGGAGCGGTCCCGCCGGGGGAACCGCTCCTTGCGAAGTCGGAAATATAACTGCAAACCAGGGTCTACTGGGTGACGGCCGCCGACTTTCCGCAGGCGCTCAGGGGGCAGGTGCCCGGCTGGCTTTCGGCTTTGGCCCCGCACTTGCCCTCCGCCTTTGCCTTTAACGGGCAGGCGCCTTCGGACTCGTCCAGCATGTCCATTTCCAGCTCCGGGAGGCGCTGGAAGGTGTAGACCGTCTTGCCCTCGGGATCGACCAGCTGATAGCCGGCCAGATTGGATTGGCCGGCCATGTACATGTAGCTCTGGACGAACTGATTGGCCGTCTCAAGCTCGGTCTTGATCGCGTTCATGCTGTTGATAAGGAAGATCGCCAGGATCCAGAAAATGATGCTGGTGCCGATGATAGCCGACCGGAGGGACCGTTCCTTCTTACATTCTTCCGCCATGTTCTCGCTCTTTTCGTTACTGACCCATGTTGATCCCCCTACTAACCACCGAGGTGGAAATCTACCGTCCCGGGCGCTAATTTCAATGTCGACAGTCACCTGTCCGGAGACATAGCAAGCCCATGAGTTCGTGCCCGCATTTGGATATGATGAAAAATCGCTGCCTGAAGCTTGGCAGGGCCTGCGTTCCTGGCCAGCCCGGTTGCGTGCTGGAGAAAAACTCCGTATTCGCGGTTCCCGCCGAGCAACGCGTTAGCCCGCCTGACGATCCGATGCCCAGCCCGAAGGGTAAGAAGGGCCCCCGCAGTGCTTAGACCTGCCGGGCCGACCGCTGCTGGCGGAGCTGCCCACAGGCGGCCATGATGTCGCTGCCCTTTTCGCGGCGGACGGTCGCCTGCACACCACGCTGCAGAAGACCGGCCTCGAAACGTGCCACCGCCTCACGATCGGGGGCCCGCAGGCCCCCGCCGGTGGGATTGTAGGGGATCAGATTCACCTTAGCCCGAAGATCCAGGGCGATGGCCGCCAGCGCTTCCAGATCCGGAGGGGTGTCGTTTTTTCCCTGCAGGACAGTGTATTCGAGGGTCACCATGCGCCCGGACTTTTCCCGATAGTAGCGGCAGGCATCCAGAACGTCCGGCAAGGGATAGCGCCGGGAATCCGGAATCAGCCTGGCCCGCTTGGCGTCGTCGGTCGCATGAAGGGAAAGGGCCAGATTCCACTGCCGGCCGCAATCGGCCAGTTGCTGGATGCCCGGCACGATGCCGCTGGTGGAGATGGTCACGTGCCGCGCCCCGATCCCCAGCTTGCCCGGGTCCCCGATCTGCTCCAGAGCCCGGGTCAGATTGCCCAGATTCAGAAGAGGCTCGCCCATGCCCATGACCACGATGTTGTCGACCCGCTCCCCCAGCTGCCGACAGGCGAAAACCACCTGGTCGACAATCTCCGACGGGGTCAGATCGCGCACCAGCCCCCCCCGGCCGCTGGCGCAAAAAACGCAGCCCACCGCGCAGCCGACCTGGGTGCTGACGCAGACGGTGTTCCGGCCAGGCGCCCGGATCAGCACCGTCTCGATGCTCTCCCCATCTGCAAGAGCGAAAAGGAATTTCTCCGTACCGTCGGCGGCGCGCTGAGTTTCGAGGGCCTCCAGGGAGAAGGCCCGGAAACGGCCGGCCAACCTTTCGCGCAGGGACGCGGGCAGGTTCTTCATCTGATCGAAGTCGAGTGCCCACTTGGCATAGAGCCAATCCTGGATTTGCTTCAAACGAAAGCGGGGCTGTCCTTCCTGGACCAGCCAGTCCTGCAGCGCTTCAGGGGCCAAATCTTTGATGCTGGGGGTCATAGGGCGGAAGATTTTTCCAAGGTTCCAGGTTGCGGCCCCAATTATAGCCCGTCTTTGGCGCTTGGGGAAACGCCGCAGCCCGAAAACCGGCGGACATCCCGCCAGTGGCGAGTGCACGCCCCAGTCCATGGTGGGAGGGGGCGGCGAAGATCAGGTTGCAGGCCGGCATGTGGGACGTCAAAAGCGGCGAATTGGACATGGCCGATATTATCCAAGCGAACGACCGTTTCTTTCTGCGGGGGGAATTTCATCCGATCCCAAACCGTTTAAGCATCTCTGGGCCCGGCAAAGCCGGGGCCGCCGGCAGCGAGATAGCCGTTGCTGGCGCCGCTCTCGGAGACGGAGACCCAGAAGGCGTAGATCTCGCCACGGTCGAATTGGAAGACAAAGCGCACGGGGCGACCGGACAAGCTGGCCAGGTCGGCGTTCCGCCAGCGGATTTCGGCTTTGGTGCTGTTGCCGAGGTAGCCGAGGCAGTCGTCGAACCCGAAGCCGTCGATCGCCTTGCCCTCCACGTCCCGCACCTCCACCCGCAGGCGGTCGCCAGCGGTGTTGGCGTTGACGAACAGATGACCGCCGCTGAAGCGCACCGGGCGGGTTTTCAAGGTGGCGTTCGGAAAGCGGGCCTGCATGGAGGCGAAACCGTCGCGTCTGAGCTTGGCCAGCCCCATGGCTCCGTTGGCGTAGGTGCCGTTGACATGCCAGGTTTCGGAGTTTGCCCGCTTGGGGTCGCCGGCGTAGGCCGAGTAGTAGAACCAGAGTTCGTCGCCGACGATCAGGCACATGCCGGCGGAGGACTCCACATAGCCGTATTCCCAGCTGCCGGGTTCGCGGCGGGCGCCGATGAAGCTGCGGCGGTCGGGCCGGTGGAAGTGGAAGCCGTCGCGGCTGTAGCCGAGGGTGATTTCAGTCAACTTCGGCAGGCCGTTCGCCTCGCCGATCCCATTGGGCGGCCCCATCAGGATCTGATGGAATCCCAGCATGATGCTTTCGTAGGCGATGGCGTTGTGGTTGTAGAGCTGCGGATAGCAGTCTCGCCCCTGATCCAGGCAGTCGGCGCGCAGCCAGGGAATGTTGTCCTTGGCTTGCCGCCAATCCCCGCTGCCCAAGAAATCGCCGTTCTCCCGGTAAAAGCGCATTCTTCCTCCGGCCTCGGGGATGAAGTCTCGAATATCCTGCACCCATTTCTTTCGGAAGGGGTTGTAGAAGAGGGTGCTGCGATCGCCCATGTCCCCGGTCTTCTTGGGTTCGCTCCAGTGGATGCCGTCGGGGGAAGTCATCATCAGCCCCTTCTGCCCTGTGCCTGGACGGTCCGGCTCCCTCAACAGATACTTGTAGCGCTCGTCGGGATTGACCGTGTCGTAGTCGATGATCACGCTGCCGGAGTCGGGGTGGATATCTCGCGGCAGAACGAGGTTGGTGCCGGGGACCACGTCAAGCTCGGGGCGCTGCCAATGGATGCCGTCCTCGCTGACCGCGTAGCAGGCGTAGCCAAGATAGGAGGCCATGTACCACATTTTGAAGAGCCCGTCGTGGGCGTCGAACCAGACCCCGCCCGATTTGGCGATGGCGCAGGGCGGCATGGCCTCGTTCACCTCGTCCTCCGTCTGGGGAAAGAAGATGGGGTTGCCGGGATGCTTCACGGGCTGATGGTAGACCCTGGCCATCTCGGTGCCATTCTTATCAATCAGGAAATCGTCCACGAACAGCTGCCGGCCCAGGTCGATCTCCACCACCTCGGGGCGCTTTTCCAGATAGGGCACCCGTTGGGGCTGGGAACAAGTCAGGTCCTGATCCTGCGGCGGCCACTGGTCCGGCAGCTCGATTCCGTTGTAAAGACGCTCACCCATAATCGATCTCCATCCTTTTCCAACTCACAAAACAACCCGCACTCCGCTATACTGCGCAACCCGAAGTCTACCCTGAACAAAGAACCATAACAAGCCTCAGAAACGACCATTCACTGGATATTCCGATCATGACGGCGGATTCCCCGCCCATCTTTGGCAACGAGCGCCAGTTCAAACTGGGCGGCATGCTGGCCGGATCGACTTGATCCGCTCCACGCATTGGCGTTGCGAGTTGCCCTGGTTCGTGCCCCGGCGCGTCATCAACAACCAGTTTTTTCTCTTCGTCCTCGACGGGGCTTTGGAGGTGGGAAGCCCGCTGGGCAAGCGGGTCCTGAGAGGTGGGGAGTTCTTCTACACCGCCCCCAACGAAGCGCAGAGTTTCGGCTTCACCGGCTCGCTCGACTATGTGGAGCACATTCTGGTGCACTGCCGGGTATCCCTGCCCGGCCTTCCTCTCCAGCGCCGCCTCTTCAAACAGCGCCAGGGCTGCACCCCGTCGGCCTACCGACGCCACGCCTCGTTGATGTGAAGGCGGATGGCGGCCGCCGTGCGGGGGCCGATGCCGTTTACCTGGATCAGGTCGTCTGCTGTCGCCTCCCCAAGGGCCTCGAGGGAGCCGAAGCGGTCCAGCAACCGGCGCGCGGTTGCCGGCCCGACGCCGGGGATGCCCAGTCCGACCAGGTGTCGCCAGGCGGGCTGCCCCCGGCTTTGCCGGATTGCCCGCCGCAGTTGCTCGACTCTCCCCTGCCCCATTTCCGGAAGTTCGGAAAGCCGGCGCCAGCTGTCTTCACTCATGGTATAGAGGTCGTGCGGCAAGCGTGCGAGGCCATGGTCGACCAGGCACTTGCACAGGGCGGGCCCGAGCCCATCGATGTCCATGGCCCCGGGGCCAGCGAAATAGGCAAGCGCGGCGGCCAGGCGGGCCGGGCAGTCCTTGTTGAGGCAGCGAGGCTCGTGGTTGGCCTGTGTTCGCAGCGCGGCATGGCAGGAGGGACAGTGAACGGGCAGCGCCGGGGGCTTTTCATGTCCGCGGCGTCTGTCCGGATGGGATCTGACGACGGCGGGAATGACCGCGCCGGCTTTCTTCACCTCGATCCAGTCGCCAAGCATCAGATCCTTGGCCAGGATGTTCTTCCAGGAATGCAGGCTCGCCCGGGACAGGGTGGCACCGGCCAGGACCACGGGGTCGAAGACGGCCACCGGGCTCAGACGCCCGCTCCGTCCCGTTTGCCAGACAACGTCTCTCAACCTTACGGTTCCTGTCGGCGGCGTGAACTTGTAGGCTACGGCCCAGCGGGGTGCGGCCAGGCCATTGCCCAAACGCTCCCGCAGCCGGAAGTCCGCCACTTTCACCACCACCCCGTCGGTCGCATAGGGAAGGCCATGGCGCCTCTTTTCCCATTCACGGACCGCCTTCTCAACCTCGCCGATGCCGTCGCACCGCTGCACTCCCTCCGGCACCTTGAACCCGAATTCCCGCACCTGGGTCAGAAACTCAGCCTGATTGACCGGAGCATCACCCAGACACCCCCTGAATCCGAAGACGCAGACATCCAGCGTGCGTTTGGCCACTTCCGCGGGGGAGTGCAGTTGAAGGGACCCCGCAGCCGCCGCACGCGGATTGGCAAAGACCGACTCGCCCCCTTCTTCCCGCACGCGGTTCAGGTTTTCGAACGAGGCCAGCGGCATGACCACCTCTCCCCGGACCTCGTAGAATCTGGGTAGGTCCGGTCCCAGCAAGCGGAGGGGAACGCTCGGGATCGTCCGGACATTGGCGGTCACATCCTCCCCCACCAGACCGTCCCCACGGCTCAGGGCCCGCTTCAGCACCCCGTTTTCATACCGCAGGACGATGCAGAGGCCGTCGAGTTTCGGCTCGACGCTGTAGGCAATCCGCTCCTCCGCCCCGAGTTCGTTCCGCAAGCGCGCATCGAAGGCACGCAGCTCCCCGTGTGTATAGGCCTTGTGCAAACTCAGAACGGGACTGGAATGGGGCAGCCTTTCGGACCCCGGATCCAGAAAACCACGTGCCACCCGCTGGGTCGGGGAGTCCGGAGTAATCAGATTCGGATGCGCCTTTTCCAGATCCTCCAGTTCTCGGTGCAGACGATCGTACTCGGCATCGGAGATTTCGGGGGCATGCTCCACATAGTACAGATGGTCGTGGTACCTTACCTGTTCGCGCAGCTGCTCCAGCCGTCGCCAGACTTCCTCCCCCCCCGTATCAGCAATCCCACCCGCCCCCCACAGCAGCAGGCATAGAACCACCCCCACAGGTCTAGTCGTCCCAAACATCTCGGTCCTCCCGCACCAAACCTCCGCCACTATTGATACCAACAGCCTATATGGGGCCAACCGATTTTCAAGACCCGGAACCGCCAAGACAGGGGTTCCACCGGAAACGTGGAGCAAAGTCGGGACGGAAATTGTGCACTCGTCACCCCCATGCCCAGGGGGGCCCCGAAGCCGTATAAGGCATAGGCTGGCGGCGATGGGATGTTGCAAAACGAAAATCTTGCACAATAGGTAAACCTCACCCCCGGCAGACAGCGGACGGACGGAAGGAGCAGACGACCATGACAGAGCATTCCAAGCCCCTGAACGACATAATCGGCCGGCTGACGCTGGAGGAGAAGATCGGGGCCACCCTGACCATGCACTACAAGGGCACGGTTTTTCTGCCGATCCTTGAAGACATTATCATGAACTACCATATCGGCGGGCTGCGCCTGGTGCCGGCCCACCGCAACGCGGAACCGTTCATCGACTGCAAGGGCGAACGCGGCATTTACTGCGTGCCCCACGAAAACGAGGAAATCCAGCGCTACTCGCTGACCAACCTGCGCTTTTTGCATAAGCGCATGCAGGAGATGGCCGTCGGCCGCAACGGGGTGCCGCTGCACATGTCCTTCGACTGGGAGGGGGAGTTTTCCGGAGAATTCAAGGGCGGAGGCGCCCCGGTCTTTCCTCCGCCCATGGGTCTGGTTGCCTCCGGCGATCCCAAGCTCGCCTACGATGTGGCCCTGGCCATTTCCCGGGTGGCCCGCAGCATTTGCGCGAACATGATCCATTCGCCCTGCCTGGACGTGAATGTGGACCCAAAAAATCCGGAGATCAACACCCGGGCCTATTCCGATGTCCCCGAGAAGGTGGCCGAGTATGCGCTGCAGTCCTGCCGCGGTTTCCGGGACGGCGGCGTGATCGCCACCGCCAAGCATTTCCCTGGGCGGGGCAATTCCAGCGTCGACGCCCACCATGTCGTTCCGGTCATCGACATCGACGCCGACACCTTCTGGAATGTCGATCTCTATCCCTACCGGGTGCTGGTTGAAAACGGGGTGCTGCCGGCCATCATGACCGCCCACTCGATCTATCCGGCCATCGACCCGGACAACGTGGCCACCCTTTCCCCCAAGATCCTCAAGGGGATTGTCCGCGAGAAGATGGGCTTCGAGGGTGTCATCACCTCCGATGCGATCGGCATGAACGGCATCACCCTGAACTACAGTGTTGCCGAGGGCACGGCCCGGGCACTGGAGGCCGGCTGCGACATGGTGCTCCTGCGCATGTCCACCCCCGAGCCGATCGTGACCAAGCTTCCCGATGTGGTCAACACCATTCGCCAGTTTGTCGAAAGCGGCCGGATTCCCGAGGAGGAACTCGACCGGAAAGTCTATCGCATTCTGAAAGCCAAGCAGGGCATCGGGCTGCTGAAGAATCCGGTCGAGTGGACGGAAGAGGTGGATCAGGTGCTCGCGGACCCGGCGATCATCGAGGTCACCAACCGCGCCTCCACCCAGAACGTCTGCGTGGCCCGTAGCCAAGAGGGGGCGATTCCACTTGCCGAGGGGGCCAAGGCCCTGGTCGTCGAGCAGACCTTCGTTCCCTTCCTCTGTAGCAACGACGATGCCTGGCCGCCGGGAATCCTTTACCACTCGCTCCTGCGCTATTCGCACAATCTAAGCTATTTCGAGCTGACCATAGACAAGGACCAGACCCGGGAGGATCAGTTGATGGATTTGGTGTCGGACTTCGAGACCATCATCATATCCAACTGGTCCCGTCGCAGCGCCGGGTCGGTCAACAGCTTGATCGAGCGGATTGCCTCAGTCCACACCGGCCGGCTGATTGTAGTTGCCAACACCCCCTACGAGGCCTTCTCCATCCCCAGGGTCGTCAAGAATGCCATCGTCCATTTCGGCACCACCCCCAAGAGTGTGGAGACGGTCGCCGACATCCTCTTCGGCGCCAAAAAGCCGGAAGGCACCTGGCCGATCACCTATCAGCCGCCGACCATGGGGCTGACCGGGGTTTAGCCGGACCATGCGGCGAAACTCCCCGGCTTGAATGGTCCTGCCCCGGAAGCGGACCCAGACGCCGCCAACTGTTCTCACGGATTGACAGCGCCTCTGCGGGAAGCCCACCAAACGAGGCTCGATGCGGGATTTCTTCCAAAATTCCGGGCAGGGGCTACATTGCCCTATGACGCAGGAGTGCAAAGCGCCCGCCCGTGCGGGCCATAGGCAAGGAGTGGCGGCGAAATGCAGAAACAAGTCAAATTCACCAGCAAGGACATCGCCCACGATCCGGAAGCCATCGCGGCGCGCCTCAGCCAAATCTGTGCGGGACATCCGCGGTACTTTGTGCGTGGAATCTGCCAAGTCGGCGAGACGGTGTCGTTCATGCTGCTGCCGACGGGGGCCAATGATCCCATCACCCCCCTGCACCTGGTTCCCCTGGAGGATATCACCGACAACGCGTTGGAGAGCGAATTCTCCAGCCGTTGGTCCAGTGGATTCGACACCCTAGGTGCCATCCACCTGGGCAACAACGATTACATGGCCGTTTTCGCCGACGTCCGCCAGTGCCAGATGCCGTAGCGCCTCAGGCCTCGGGCTCGGGCCGCGCCCGGCATTGGGACAAATGCTCGATCTGCCCCTCCCGGATCTTGAGCAAGTGGACCCGGATGGTGTCCAGCAACGGTTCCAGACGGGGCGTGTCCTGAATCATCTGAGCCATCAGTCCCAGAGCCTTGTTGACGTGTGCGGCGCTGCGCTTGGCAAAGGCGATGCTTGCCGGGGGCTGGTCGTAGAGACCGTCGCCGATGCTGTAGGCCAGATTGGCCAAGGCCCGGCCGATATGGTAGAGCACCTTCAGACCCGCGATCCGCATCTCCGCCGGCAGGATGGCCGCATAGATGTTGCACCACCCCATGGCGGTCTGCCGCAGAGCGGCAAAAACCGGATGGCTCTCGTAGAAAAGCGGGTCTCCTGGCAGGATTGGACCTTCGGCCAGTTCCGAGTCCTCGTCGCCCTCCGCATCGTCTTCATCGTCCTGGCCGTCTTCGTCGTCCTCGTCCACCGCGCCCTCATATCCGCCCAGGCTCCAGTCGTTGACCACGGCGAACTCGCAATCCCAGCGGCTGGGGCATTCCTCGCAATTGAAGTCGCAGTCCGGCAGTTTGTCCTGGTAGTCGGGTCCCATGTGGCGGGCGATCAGCTCGCCGCCGCCGGGCAGGTCGCAGAAGCGCTTCATCAGCTGTATGTAGCGCACCGCATACTCGTCGCTTTCCCGCAGGGCCTGTTCCCACTGGAACTCATCCCAGGAATTGGATTCATCATTCGGCTGCATGGCTGACTGCTTCCGGACCCATGGTCCATTCCGGCCCCCGTTCGGGGAGCCCTTGGTGCTGGCTGATCCCTCCCGGGGCCTCCCCCCGGACCGTACTCCACCCGGCCGGGGGAACCCCGAGACTCCAACCTTCGCCCCGCTAATACATTAGTCCATCTTTTGGACGATGGCCTCGGCGAACTCCGAACACTTGACCAGGGTGGCGTTCTCCATCAGGCGGGCGAAGTCGTAGGTGACCACTTTGCTGGCGATGGCCCCTTCCAGACCCTTGATGACCAGGTCGGCGGCTTCGTGCCAGCCCATATAGCGGAGCATCATCTCGCCGGAGAGAATGAGGCTGCCGGGATTGACCTTGTCCTGGTCGGCGTACTTGGGCGCCGTGCCATGGGTGGCCTCGAAAACCGCATGCCCGGTGGCGTAGTTCAGGTTGCCGCCAGGAGCGATTCCGATGCCGCCCACACAAGCGGCCAGAGCGTCGGAGATGTAGTCGCCGTTGAGATTCAGGGTGGCGACCACGCTGTACTCGGCCGGGCGGGTCAGGATCTGCTGCAGGAAGGCGTCGGCGATGACATCCTTGATGACGATTTCGGTGCCGGTGCTGGGATTCTTGAAGCTGCACCAGGGACCGCCGTCGATCTCGACGGCGCCGAATTCAGTCTTGGCCAGTTCGTAGCCCCAGTCGCGGAAGGCGCCCTCGGTGAACTTCATGATGTTGCCCTTGTGGACAAGGGTGACCGAGTCGCGGTCGTTATCGATGGCGTACTGGATGGCGGCGCGGACCAGACGGAAGGTGCCTTCCTTGGAGACCGGTTTGATGCCGATGCCGCAGGAACCGGGGAAACGGATCTTGGCGTAGAGTTGGGGGAAGTTGGCTTGGAGGGCATCGAGCATGGTTTTGACCGCGTCGGTGCCGTCGGCGAATTCGATGCCCGCATAGATATCCTCGGTGTTTTCCCGGAAGATGACCATGTCGACCTTTTCAGGGGCCTTGACCGGGGAGGGCACGCCGGTGAAATAGCGCACCGGGCGCAAACAGACATAGAGATCGAGTTCCTGACGAATGGCCACGTTCAGGCTGCGAATGCCCCCGCCGACCGGCGTGGTCAGAGGCCCCTTGATGCCGACCAAGTAGTTGCGGAAGGCCTCCAAGGTGGCCGCGGGCAGCCACTGGCCATCGGCTTTGTAGGCTTTTTCGCCGGCGAGCACTTCCAGCCATTCGATCTTGCGGCGGCCGGAGTAGGCCTTCTGCACCGCGGCGTCCAGAGTCCGGACGGTGGCCCGCCAGATGTCCGGACCGGTGCCGTCGCCTTCGACGAACGGTATGATCGGGTTGTCGCCTACCTGCAGTCCTTCGGGTCCCATCGTGATTTTGTCGGCCATGATTGCTCCTATTCCGTGTCGGGATGACAATGACAGTTGTTCTGCGAGAAAGTCCGGGGGGCAATATACCGCCGGGGGGCGCTCTCTCCAAGGCGGCTGGCCCAGCCGAAAAGGGCCGGACCGGAGTGGCGTTGGCCTAGGGCGGCTGGCCACGGTTCGCGGCGTGCCGCTTTGGCTAGGCGATCGGCGGCAACCCTTCGGCAGGGGGGGCCGGGCAGGCAAAGGGATGCAGAAAAGCATCGCAAAAGTCGTAGACAGCGGCGAAATCGTCGATGGAATCGTTCTCGCTGGCCCCGAGCAGATTGGCGTTGACCAGGTTGAAGACAATGGCGCCGAAGTCCTCGGTGCGGTGGATTCCCCATTCGGCCAGCACATCCAGCGCCAGAGCGCCGAACTGTTTGATGGCCAGTTCCCGCATGGCTTCGGCCAGCTGCCGCCCGGAGATGTGAGGGTTGCCCTCCGGGTGCAAATCGCCGACCTTCCGGCATTCCAGCGACACGCCGTGCCGCACGAAGTGATACGCCTCCAGCCTGTAGCGGCGATCGGACTGCATCAGGGTGCGGACGGCAGCTTCGAACTTTTGGTCGGAATTCACGGGTCGGTCCTGGAGATCATCCGTTTGCGCACCTCGGCCACCAGGGCCTCTTTCTCCTCGTCGCTGTCGTAGGGCCGACTGCGGGACGGCAGCGAGACGCCGTCCTGGGCATGCCGGGGTATGACGTGCAGGTGGGCATGCGGCACAACCTGCCCGGCGCAGGTGCCGTTGGACAGCAGCAAGTTGAAGCCATCGCTGTCCGTAGCCCGCATCAGAGCGGCGGCCAGTTGAGTGGCCACGGTCATCATGCGGGCGCTTTGTTCAGCCGGCACGGTGGTGAGGCTGTTGTGATGGCCTTTGGGGATGACCAGGCAGTGCCCTTTGTTGATGGGGGCGATGTCCAGGAAGGCCAGCACCAGGTCGTCCTCGTAGAGTTTAGTGGCTGGCAATTCCCCTTTGACGATACGGCAAAAGATGCAGACGCGTTCCATTGATTCCCTCACTTTGCGATCAGATTGGAGTAGGTCACAATACCATCCCGGATCCCCCGGGCCAATTTGCTCTGGTAGGCCGGACTGGCCAGCAGCCGTTCTTCGTCCGGGTTGCTCATGAAACCCATTTCGATCAAAACGGCCGGACAGGGGGCCTCCCGCAACACCGCGAACCGGGCCCGCTTGATTCCGCGGTCCGGGGCCCCCGTGGCTGCCAGCAGGCTTTTCTGCAGATCGTAGGCCAGGCGCGCGTTCAGAAGGTCGAAGCGATTGCCCAGGGCCGCCTTGGGGCCAGCGGATTTGCTGTAGGTGGAGGCGGTCCCCGAGGGCGCCAGAGTGAAGGTTTCGATGCCGCTGGCCTGGCCCTTTTCCACGTAGTTGGCATGCAGACTGACAAACAGATCGCCTTTTTGCCGGGCGGCGATCTGGCTGCGCTGAGGCAAGGTCAGATTGCCGTCGCCCTCGCGAGTCAGGCTGACATGGAAGCCGGCCTGACGGAGTTCCCGGGCGGCCAGCCGGGCCACCTGCAAGGTGATGGTCTTCTCCAGGTGGTTCTTACCGCGGGTGCCGTTGTCCTTGCCGCCGTGGCCCGGGTCCAGCACGATGCGCCGCACCGGGGGGGCCTGCAGGCTCCGGGGCCGCAGCAAGGGCTCCAGCAGCAACCGGAAGTCCGTCTCGGACAGCATCAGATGATTTTCCTGCCAGCATCCGGGGGCGTGGGACAGATGCACTTTGACGCCGTTGAGAACCGCTTCCCTCCGGTCCTTGCGGAAGCTGAGGGCCGAGTAGGCGGAATCCAGGCGGGCGACCTGGCCGCCGCCGGTGTAGCGCATACCATAGAAACCGGCAACGTCCTGGAGAAACAGATAGATTTCTCCCTGGAGAGTGGCGCAGCGGACCTTGTGGCCGGCCATCGCGGGCAGGGCCGAGAGGGCCAATAGGGCCAGTAGCCAAGCGGTGCCATGTCGTCCAGGCATGATGCAGTATCCAAATTCGCCGTTCAAGCGGCGGTTTTTCCCTAGTGGTGACCAGTGCTGCCGAAGCCGCCGCTGCCGCGCAGAGATTCCTGCAGAGCTTCGGCCGGAACCAACTCGACCTCGGGCAGCCTTTGAATAACCATCTGGGCGATGCGCGCCCCGCGCTTGATCTCGAAGCTGTCCGCGCTGGAGTTGAATAGAATCACCCCGACTTCGCCGCGGTAGCCGGCGTCGATCGTGCCGGGTGTGTTCAGGACGGTGATGCCGGACTTCAGGGCCAGGCCGCTACGCGGACGAACTTGTGCCTCGAAGCCGAAAGGCAGTTCCAGAAACAGGCCGGTCGGTACCAGGCGGCGGCTGCCGGGGGGCACGACGGCTTCCGTGTTGGCCCGAAGATCGAAGGCCGCGTCGTCGTGATGGGCTTTTTGCGGGGCCAGGTCGTCGGCCCCCGGGCTCATGCGAAATTTTACTTGAATGGCCATTCCTAGATTCCGTTGGTGAGAAGCTGTTGACTGCGCCGCGGCAAGCACTCGCAGCAGAAGCGGGC
>JBFJXC010000016.1:0-23176 GCA_041623325.1 Lentisphaeria bacterium
ACGGCATGGCAATGGCAGCATGCCGCACGGTTCTGAGCAATTCGGAGGACTGACCCCGGCCGGGGTCACGCAAAAAAAGGGCGCCCGGCCAGCCGGGCGCCCTTTCGGAAACGGACCCACCTCGTCCTGCGCTTAGGTCGCGCTCGCAGCCGGCGGCGTGAACGCGCGCGCGCCCAGCTCCTTGTCCAACAGGTACAAAGCCTGCGGAGACTCCGCAAACATGCGTAGCTTCTGGACCACGGCGTCGGCAGAGGCTTCCTCCTCGACCTGTTCGTTCACATACCACTCCAGGAAAATGGAGCTGGCATGGTCCTTGTTCTCGGCCGCCACGTCAACCAGGGCATTGATCCTGGCCGTCACCTTCAGCTCATGGGCGTAGCCGGCCTCGAACACCGCCAAGGGAGAGGCCCAGTCGTGCTCGGGCTGATCGATGGCCCCCAGCCGGACCTGGCCGCCGCGCTCGATGATATAGTCATAGAACTTCATGGCGTGCACCACCTCTTCCTGGGCCTGAACCCGCATCCAGCTGGCCATGCCCTCCAGACTCTTGGATTGCAGATAGGCGGCCATGGACAGATACAGGTAGCTGGAGAACAACTCCGCCACGATCTGATCGTTCATCGCCTTTTCGACATTCTTGTTCAACATGGTCTCTTCTCCTCTTGTTCTGGCCTTGTCCCGACACCACCTCAACCAATAGACTTGACCGCCGCCAACGCGGCCACGTAGTCCGGCTCCTGCGCCACTTCCGGCACGAGTTGCTGATACCCAATGAGCCCATCCCGGTCCACCACCAGCACGGCTCTGGCCAGAAGCCGGACCTCCTTGATCAGCAGGCCGTAGGCCTGCCCGAAGGCTGCCTCCCGGTGGTCCGACAACGTCATCACATTCTCCACCCCGGCCGCACCGCACCAGCGCTTCTGGGCAAAGGGCAGATCCATGCTGACCGCACAAACCACCACATCCCCGCCCAGCTTGCCGGCTTCCTGGTTGAAACGCCGGGTTTCGACATCGCAGACCGGCGTGTCCAACGACGGCACCGCCAGCAGCACACATACTTTCCCCCGCAACGAACTCAGACGCACCGGCTTCAGATCGGTGTCGACCAGTTCCACATCCGGGGCCTTGTCACCCACCGACACTCGCTGACCCAACAGCGTGACCGGATTACCCTGCAATGTCACCTCGCCATGCCGTTCGTTCATTTTCACGTCCTCCTTCTTCTGCCTGTCAGTCCAGTTGTGCAGCCATCATCCCCACTTGTTCTTGCCGACATGGATCGCCATCTCGGCCATGGACATTTTCATGATCTCGTAGACCCGGTCCAAACTCTTGCCAAACACATCCACGCAGCCCGGGTCCAGCTTGTCCTCGATTCCATCCTTGCACACATACTCAATCTGGCGGCACAGGTCCACCAGACGGCAATGCAGCATGTTGGTGTGGCGCGACCGCTCCACCAAACTGGCCGCCTTCTCATCCAAACCGACAAACGATTCCGCGGAGGCACCGCACTTCGGACACGCCGCCGGAGCCGACTGCCCATCGTGGACGTACCCACAACCCGCACATTTCAACTTGGCCATCTTCGCTATCCTTCCCTATTGAGTTGACCTCTGACTGCCCTAACTTACCAGTTCTCGCCCAGAAGCTCAAAGTGATCCTGCGGATGCAGGCAGGCCGGACACAGGTTCGGGGCCTCTTGCCCACTGTGCACATACCCGCAGTTCCGACAGCGCCACAGCGCTTTCTCTTCCCGCTTGAAGACCCGGCCGCCCTGGACATTCTCCAGCAACTGCCGATAACGCTTCTCATGCTGCTTTTCGGCCACGGAAATGGCCTCGAAAGCCGCGGCCACATCCTTGAAGCCCTCGGTGCTGGCCTGGCGGGCGAACTCCGGATAAATCTGGCTCCACTCCCCGTGTTCCCCGGCGGCCGCCTCCGCCAAATTTTCCGCGGTGGTGCCGATCTTGTCGGCCGGGTAGCTGGCCAGTATCTGCACCTCCCCTCCCTCCAGAAACTTGAAGAATCGTTTGGCGTGCTCCTTCTCCTGCTCGGCCGTCTCCGTGAAAATGTCCGCGATCTGCACATAGCCGTCCTTCTTGGCCTGGCTGGCAAAGTAGGTGTAGCGATTGCGCGCCTGCGACTCCCCCGCAAAGGCCGTCAACAGGTTCTTCTCGGTTTGGCTCCCTTTCAGCGTCATCTCTCTCCCTTTCTCTGATTATTCCTGACAAGCGGGGCAGACCCCCGACAACTCCAAGCGATAACCGGTGACCCGGTAGCCGGTGGCGGCTTTGGACGCGGCCAGAACCTCCTGGCCAACCGTCTGCTCCAGACAAACGTCCCCAACCCCCCCGCAGCACTCGCAACGGATATGCAAATGCCGCTGCGCATTGCCATCGTAACGCCGCTGCCGACCCGCCAGTTCCAACTTCTGAATCTCACCGGCCTCGACCAGGCTCTCCAGGTTACGGTATACCGTCCCCAAGCTGATGCGAGGCATTTTACGGCGCACCAGATCGTACACCTGATCGGCGGTGGGATGCGAATCCACACCCCGAAGCTCGCTGAGAATCAGCTGCCGCTGCATACTGCCACGTTCGCTTTTCGCTTGCATCCTGCCTCCAGACTCCTGGCGCGGGCGCTCCAGTAATGGTTACTACTACCGCGCCGTGAACATACTGCCTTGCCGAGATTGGTCAAGGCTTGGACAACCCGCGATCCGGAATAATTCACGCGCGCCCTGCGGCGCAGGCGGGTTGGCCAGGGGCCGGTCCCGCGGAGCGCGCCCCAAGGCGAGGTTTCGGCTCCTGGCCGCCGGACTTGGGAGCCACCGCCCCCGGCGGAAGCCTCGCGCCGTGCCCGGAAGACCGGCTACTGCACGACCGCGTCCCATTTCTGCAAAATGGCGATGAAGGCCTGGGGGTCGAGGGGTTTGGCCATGTAGTCATCGCACCCGGCCGTCAGAATGGCTTCGCGGTCGCCATTCATGGCTTTGGCTGTCAGGGCCACGACCGGGATATGCACCAGCTTCGGGTCGGTTTTGATGAGACGGGTTGCCTCCAGCCCGTCCATGACGGGCAGCTGGATATCCATCAGAATCAAAGACGGGGTGTGCTCCTTGGCGGCCACCACCCCGGCCTGGCCATCCTTGGCCACCACAAAATCGTAGCCATTCTCCTCCAGAATGGCGCTGATGGTCAAGAGATTGTCGGGATGATCCTCGACAACCAGTATGGGTCCTCTGACACCTTGGGCCTGTTCAGAGCCCGGCAACCGGACCGCTGGGTTGACTGGCGCGGCCTTAGGAGTCGGCGGCTGGACGGCGGCGGGGCCAAGACGGACATCCGGAGCGTTCGCCGCAGCCGAGTCGGCCAGCAGCCGGTCCACACAGGCCACAAGCTGATCCCGGTCCAAGCTGCCCTTCTGCACCAGCTGCTGCACCCGGCCATCCTTCAGACGGATGCGATCCTCTACGTTCAGATCCTTGGCGGTCAGCACCAATACCGGCACATCCGATGTCCGGGCCGCGCCGCGAATCTTCTCCAGAAGCTGGAAGCCATCCATTTCGGGCATCATCAGGTCCAGAATGACCGCCTTTGGCACTGCGGTCCGTATCGATTCCATCGCCTGAAAGCCATTGGAGGCCACAATCACACCGTACCCCTTCTCCTCCAATACGGTGCGAATCTGCAGAGCCGCCACTTCGGTATCCTCCACCACCAGCACATGGGGTTTGCGGAAAACGGCCGCACTGGCGGTCTGACTGAATTCGACTTGTTTCATGGCCATGTCGATCTGGTTCAAAAACGCATTGGTTTCCATCATGCCCTTGGTGATGATTCGCTCGACGGCCGGGGCCAGATGACCCTGTTCCTGAAGCGAAAGCTCCTGGGCGGTCAGGATGATCACCGGCACATCCTGGGTGGCCGGATTGTTGCGCAGCCGGGTCAGCAGACTGCCCCCGTTCATATCCGGCAGAAAAAGATCCAGAATCAGCGCATCGGGCGGATTGCTCAAAGCCAGCTGCCAGGCCTCCTGACCGCTGGAAGCCGTCTCCACGCTGTCGTAGCGCTCGGACAGGATATTCTGGAGATGCTCCCGGAAACCGGGATCGTCTTCCACGATCAGGACGCGCCGCAGAGGCCGCTTGCAAGACAGCCGGGTCAATTCGGTGAACAGGACATTCTTCTCGATCGGCTTGAGAACATAGGCGGCCGCCCCCATGGCCATGCCGGTCAGGCGGTCGTCGCTGACCGAGGTCATCACCACCGGAATGCCGGCGGTCCCCGGGTCGGCCTTCAACGAACGCAACACCTCCCAGCCATCCATTTCCGGCATGAGAATATCCAGGGTGATCAGCTTGGGCCGGATCTTGCGGGCCAGGGCCAGACCTTCCCGGCCATCCTTGGCCAGAAAAACCGTGTACCCGGCCGCGCTGAGATGCTGCTTGAGCATCCGCTGAATCTTGGGATCATCATCGACCACCAGAATCGTTTGCCCGCCATCGACGCTTTCCGCCTCCTGGGCCGGAACGCACTTTTCGACGGCGGGTGCCTGAACCGCCGGCGGCGCCCCGGCGCTGCCCCCCTCCGGCCGACCGTGTTTGTCCGCATCCCATTCCAGGGGCAGCGACAAGGTAAAGACGCTGCCCGTGCCCAGGCAGCTTTCCACGGTAATATCCCCCCCCAGCAGTCGGGCCATTTTTTTGGAGATGGCCAGGCCCAGACCGGTGCCGGCGTACTGGCGGGTGGCCGAACCGTCCACCTGGCGGAATTCCTCGAAAATATGCGACTGGTCCGCCCGGGAAATGCCGATGCCGGAATCCTCCACCACAAAGCGGATGCTCTCCTGTTCCTGGCTGGCGCGCAGCAAAACGCGGCCTTCCTTGGTGAACTTGACCGCGTTAGAGACCAGATTCAGGAGAATCTGGCGGATCTTGCCCTCGTCCGAGTGCATGACGGGCAGGTCTCCGCACTGAATCTGCAGCGACAGGGATTTGAGTTCGGCCATGGGCCGCAGGGTGTCCACCACTTCGGCAGCCGTCCGGGCCGGGTTGAGCACGTCCACAAACACATCCATGCGCCCGGCCTCGATCTTGGACAGGTCCAGAATGTCATTGATCAGATTTAGAAGATTGCGGCCGTTGCGTTCAATGATCTGCAGATACTCCGTATCCTTTTCGGGATTCTTGCCGGCCCCGCGGGAGAGAATCAGCTGGGACAGGGCCATGACACTGTTCAGGGGGGTCCGCAGCTCATGACTCATGTTGGAAAGGAACTCGGACTTCAACTGGTCGGCGTGCTCGATCTGGATGCGCTGCGCCTCCAGCCTGGCGGACTGCTGGTGCAACTCCTCGGCCTGGACCTGAAGCTCTTCGTTGGTGGCCGCCAATTCCTCATTGGTCACCGCCAGCTCCTCGTTGCTGGCCTGCAGAGTTTCGGAGAGCGCATTGGACTCCTCGTGGGCCAGGCACACCTCGGCCGCCTGCCCCAGGGTCCGGCTGATGTTTCGGGCCACCTCCAGATCCTCGTCGCGATACGAGTAAATGGAGCCCAGGCCGATCACGCCGATGGATTTGCCGGTCCAAAGCAGAGGAATGCCCAGCAAAGCACGCGGGGGCACATCCCCGGCGGGGGTGGCCATGGTCAGGCCGCTGTCTTCGGGAATATCGTCGATCACCTGGACCGTTCGGGATGCGGCCACCCTGGACAGCAAGCTGTCGGGAGGGGTCAGGCGAATCTCGGCCGCCAGCCTCTCGGGGGCGATGCCGTAGGCCTGCCGACACTGCAGAAAGTCGCCGCGGTCCCCCAGATAGAGCACGCCGAGCTGGGAGCGGGTCATGTCCATCAGTTGAGGAAGCACATCGCTGACCAAATCGGCCACCCCCTTGTGTTTGCCAAACGACGCATACAGCGTGTTCAGGCAGCGGCTGACCCGCTCGCGGGCGCCCAGCCGCGCCACCATGCGGTTCAGACCCCGCGCAATGCGCTGGATTTCCAGGCTCCCGAACTCCGGGGCCTCAACCTCCAAATTTCCCGCCGCCACTTCCTCGGTCATCAAGGCCACCTTCTCCACCGGCCGGGCGATGCGAATGGCTACCAGCCGGGCAACCAGAATGGCCACCAAAAGACCAAAGCAGGACCCCAGAAACAAGTGCGTGGCCATCACCCTGACCGGCGAGGAGATCTCCGCCAAATCCTGCTTGACCGCCAGACCCCAGCTGGTTCCCGAAACCGGCCCGCAAACCGCCAACACCGGACTGCCCATGACATCGACCATCTCACCCCGGTAGATTTCCCTGCTCCCAGCCCGCCGGGCAATGGCCGAATTCAACACATTTCGACGGTCCCCTTTAAACCCTTTCTGCCGCAGCAGACGGTGCGCCTCGGCCTCCTCGTTGGCAATCAGAACCTCACCTGTATTGCCCAGATACTGCCGGAACATAAATTTCAGGTCCACGTGCGCGTCCAGTAGATAGTAATAAGCGATGACCCCGACCATGTCGGGGCCGTCGACTCCAAATACCGGCGCGGCCAGTACAAAAGCAGGCAACGGCTGCTCCGCCTGGGCGGGAAGCGTCCCGAATACGGTCTTCTTCAGGCTCCTGACCCTCTCCACCACAAGCCTCGGCAGCATGACCGCCTCGGCCCCCTCGGCGAAACTGGCCAGGAACGGAAATCCCTGCCCGGGCTTGAGGAGGGCCACCCCGGAGGCGCCGGCCTGCAGGCGCAACTCCGCCAGCAGCGCCCCGGTAGCCATGCCGGCCTGCCCATCATCCACCTTGTCCAAACCGCAGATCCAGGACACCTCCTGGCGGCCGGCCGCCCGCTCGACCACAGCCCGACGAGTCATGACCTGCGAGCCGATTTCCTGGCTGGTCATCTCCAGAATCGCCCCCAGCCTGCCAAGCGCCTGCTGCCGGATTTCCTGGGCACGGTGGTAGTACATCCACAGACCCAGCGGCAGGCAGGCCATCAGGACGATGGCCGAGAACCAGAGCATCAGCCAGTGGCTCATGTCAAAACGGGAAACCAGACGCCCGAACCGGGGTTGCGTGACAGTATTGACCATCGTCATGACCCTTCTTTGAAAACATTCTGAACTTTGCGGTAAATGCGATTCCTCACATCGACTTCCCGAAACAGATGCCTGACCACTTCAGGCAACGTCTCGCTACTGCCCAGAATCAGATAACCGTTGGGCGCCACGGCACGGACCAGGCTGCTCAGAATGGTCTGCCGGGCCTCCTCTGAAAAATAGATCATCATGTTGCGGCACAGGACGACATCGAAACTGCCGAAAACACTCTCGGCCGGAAAGGGCAGATGGCGATCGAGCAAATTGTGTCGCGAAAACGAGACCAGATCCAGGACCGGGGCCTTGAGGGCGAAGCCGTCTTCGCAGACCTCGAAGTAGCGGTCCACAACCTCCAGTTTGGCACTGCGCAGCGAGTCCCGGCTGAAGACGGCCCGGCCGGCCGCGTCCAGGGCGGCCTGGTCGATGTCCGTGCCGAACAGATTCAGCTGCCATAGCTCCCACTCCTTTTGCAGCAGCCGGTGCAGCAGAATAGCCAGGGAATAGGCCTCTTCCCCGCAGGCGCAGGCCGCGCTCCAAACACGCAGTTCATAGCGGCCAGCGGCGCGCTTGCGTTCCAGAATCTCCGGCAGCACCTGCTGTTCCAACAACTCGAAAACGATGGGATCCCGAAAGAAAGAGCTGACGTTGATGGCCATGGCATCGATCAAGCGCTGGCATTCCAGCGGATCTTGGCGCAGGTGCTCCAAGTACACCTCCAGACTGTCAAGGCGGAGCCGCTGCATGCGCATCTCCAGGCGCCGGGTGGCGGTTTCCGGCCGGAATCCGCGCAGATCGATTCCAGTGACCGCCTTCAATTCGGCAAAAAGCTGTGCCAGAGCGCCGTTCATGGAGCGGACTCCAGATCAGGCAGCATTTGCGCCGTCTGCCGCGAAGCAGGCCCGTCCAGAACGGCGCGCACCTTGCGGGCCAATTCCTCCCGGCTGAACGGTTTCTGCAGCCATTGCATCTTCTGGGTCGACCCTGCGATCATCACGCTGGGCCGATGCTCGGACATCAGCAGCAACCATGCGCCAGGCAACAGCCGCTGCCACTGCTCGACCACCGCCCTCGCCTGCCTTTGCTCATGGGTATGGTCGCTGCCCAGCACTAGGTCGATCGTTCCCTGGCATGCCTGCGCCAAAGCCCCGACCCGGCTCCAATCCGACGCCACCAGAACCCGGTAACCCAGGGGCTGCAATATGCGTTGAACCGTGTAGCGCAGGGGTTCGCTCTCTTCCACCACCACAATGGTTTCGCTCCCGCCAGGCAGAGCCGGTCCGCCAGGCATTTGGGTGCTCTGCCCGCCGTATCGCGGCAGATAGATGCGCACGCATGTCCCCTGCCCCGATTCGCTGTCCAGGGCCATAACGCCCCCATGCTGCTTGACAATGCCGTGCACGACCGACAAACCCAGGCCGGAGGCATTGGCCAGACCTTTGGTCGTAAAGAAGGGTTCGAACATCCGGCGCTTGACCTCCGCACTCATGCCGGTGCCGTTGTCGGCAACGGACAAGAGCACGAACTCTCCCGCGGCAAAGGCGAAGGAATCCACCAAACGGGGTGCATCCTGGCGGTTCAATAGCGTATTCCTCGCCTCGATGGCCAGAGTCCCTCCCTGCGGCATGGCCTCCCGGGCATTGATGGCCAGGTTGGCGATCAACTCGTGTATCAGGCCCGCATCCGCCTTGACCGGCCACAGATCCGAAGCCACCTGAAGCTCCAACACCACCCCCTGCTCCTGCAGATGCCCCAGGGTGGCGGCCGTTTTCCGCACAACCTGGCCCAAATCCAAACTCTCGGTTTTGACCGAGCGGCGGCGGGAAAACGACAGCAGCCGATTGACCAGTTCGGCCCCGCGGCCAACCCCGCTGATGATTTGTTCAACATCCTCAGCCATGGGCGAATCGGGCGGAAGGTCGGCCTGAATGAACTCCGCGCTGCTCTGGATGACCATCAGCAGGTTGTTGAAGTCATGCGCCACCCCGCCGGCCAGTTGGCCGACGGCCTCCAGCTTTTGCTTCTCTTTCAGGCGCTCCTGCAGAACCTGCTTCTCGGTTTCCGACCGTTTGATCGCGGTCACGTCCCGCGACAGGGCGTCAAAGCCCTGGATGCCGCCGGTTTCGTCCCGGCGCACCTGGGCGTTGGTCGACAGCCAGACCTCGGAACCGTCCGCCCGCCGCAACTTGGACTCAAAGCCCTCGACCCGACCCCGGGCGGCGGTCTGCCTAAGAAAATCCCGGCGTTGCCCGGGTTCCGGGAACAAGACGGCCACGTCCTGCCCCAGAAGCTCCTCAACCGCAAACTGCGTAATCTTGCTGACGGATGGAGACACCAAAACCAGGCGATGGTCGGCATCGGTCCGAAAACACATGTCCTGCAAATTCTCGAACAGCCGCTGATACTCCTTCTCGCTGGCCAGCAGCGCCCGGGAGCGCTCCTCCACCAGACACTCGAGGTGCTGATTGATCTCTTCAAGCTGCTGGGTTCGCTCCCGAACCTGCTCCTCCAAATGGGCGTTGGCATGGCGCAAGGCATCTTCGGCCGTCTTCATGCGCAGCATCACCCGGATGCGGGCCAGCAGCTCGATGTTGTCGATCGGCTTGGCCAGAAAATCTTCCGCGCCGGCCTCCAAACCTTCCGCCTTGAGCTGGGGCCGGCTGTGGTGCGCGGTGATCAGGATGATCGGGATCGTGGCCGTGGCCGGATCGGCTTTCAGGCGGCGGCACAGCTCCACCCCGTCCATCTCCGGCATTTGCACGTCGATCAACGCTCCGTCGAACCGCCCGCGCCGGGCCAGCTCCAAAGCCTCGAGGGCGGAGGTGGTCGACCGCAGGGTGCAGTCGGGCAGGCTCTCGGCAAACACCTCCTGCCACACAAAAAGATTTTCGGGACGGTCGTCAACCGCCAATACAGTCATCTGTGCCATCGCGAGTTTATCTTACGTTCGGCTTTCGCCGTTGTTCCAATTCAACCCCTGGGGACGCCTTTGGCTGGCCTGTTCAGGCCGCGGTGACGTTCCCACAGGCCTGACTGACATTCCCCGGAGAATCCAGCAGCGTCCTCACCTTGCAGGCCAGCACCTTCTTGCTGAACGGCTTCTGGATCAGCACCTGCCCCCGCTCCAGCACGCCATGCTGCTCGAGTCGGTCTCCCGTGTACCCCGAGGCGTAAATCACCTTCAGGTTTCCACGTCGTTTCAACAGCAAGTCCGCAAAGGTCTTCCCGTCCATTCCCGGCATGATCACATCAGTCAGGACCAGATCGATCGACTCCGGGTAACTCTGCTCCATCTGCAAGGCTTCCTCGCCGCTGGCCGCCTCCAGCACCTTATAGCCCAACTGACTCAGCATGCGGCTGGCCACCCGACGGACCGGATGCTCGTCCTCCACCAGCAGGATCGTCTCCCCGCCTACCGGAAGCGAGGCGGCATCACCCGACTCAGCGGGCACGCGGCCTTGGCACTGCGCCTGCGGAATATAGACACTGAAGCTCGTTCCCTGGCCCTGCTGGCTTTCGACCGCAATCAGACCGCGGTGCTGGTTGACGATCCCGTACACGGTCGACAGCCCAAGGCCCGTGCCATGTCCCACTTCCTTGGTGGTGAAAAACGGGTCGAAAATCTGATTCCGGACGTCTTCGGGAATACCCACGCCGGTATCGCTGACCTTCAAAACCACATAGGGCCCGGCGCCAACCTGACCGCCTCCCACAAAGACGGCGTTCTCGGAGCCGTCCAGGACAACCCGGCTGGTCTCCAGCCTCAGCAGGCCACCATTGGGCATGGCATCGCGGGCGTTGACGACCAGATTCATGCACAACTGTTCGATTTGGGCCGGATCCGCCATGATCGAAACCGGGGCCGGGTCCAACCGAGTCGTCAACACCACATCCTCCCCGATCACCCTTTTGAGCATCTTTTCGAAGCCGGTCACAATATCGTTCAGATTCAGCAAGCTAGGGGCGATCGGCTGCTGACGTGAAAAAGCCAGCAATTGCCGGGTCAGGGCCATGGCCCGGTTGGCCGCCCCCAGCAGGACATCGAGATCCTCTCGGGCCTGGGAGCCCCGGACCAGCTCGTCCATGACAAATTCGGCGTTGTTGATGATGACCATCAGCAGGTTGTTGAAGTCATGCGCCACCCCGCCGGCCAGACGCCCGATCGCCTCCATCTTCTGGGTCTGGCGAACCTGCTTCTCCAAGGCGACCTGCTGGGTAACATCGTGCTTGAGCGCCACATAGTTGATGATCTTGCCGGAGCGGTCGTGAACCGGGGAGATGACCGTTTCGGTTTCGTAGAGCCTGCCGTCCTGCCGGCGGTTGATCAGGTGCCCCCGCCACACCTCCCCCCGCAACAGAGTAGCCCACATTTCCTCATAAAAGGCCGCTCCGTGACTGCCGCTCTTGACGATGCGCGGATTCTGACCGACAACCTCGGCCCGACCATAGCCGCTAATGGACTCGAAGGCCGGATTCACGTACTGAATCGTGCCGTGAAGATCGGTCACCAGCACCGCCTCGGCCGCCTCTTCGACCGCCGTGTAAAGCAAGGCGTGCTTCTCTTCGGCCAGTTTACGGTCCGTCAAGTCAAAAATCGTTCCCGCCAACCCGGCAATAGCCCCCTCCTTGTCCAGGACGACGGCCTTGTGGAATTCAACGCTGCGCCGACTGCCGTCGGCATGAAGCACGTCTCCCTTGTAGACTTGTCTGCCGCCGCTGGCCAACCAGGCGGCGTCCCGATCCGTATCCTCCAGCCCCGTGTCAGTGGCGGACCACTGTTGCAGCGACTTGCCGGCAATCTGGTCCCTGGAGACTCCCATGAACTGTTCGAAGGCCTTGTTGCACCCCAGAAATATCTGGTGGACATCCGTATAGTAGAAAGGCACCGGAATGGCGTCCAGCAGGTCTTGCTGCCGTAAACGCTGCTCCTGCAGGGCGTCCTTTACCGCCGCGCATTCCCGGCTTTCGGCTTGGAGTTTCTCGCGGGTGCGGTAAAGTTCAAAGGCCCGCTCGGAAAGCTGATGCTCCAAGTGCACCCGCTGCTTTTCAAGCTCCTGCCGGTCCGCCATGGCGGCCATGTAAAGCCCGTGGCTGACCACCGGCTCCGCCTTCGTTTCGGAATCGTCGGACCTCAGCTGTCCTTTCAAAAAAGCGGCAATCTGGCCGAGCACCAGGCCCATGACCAAGGCCAACCCCAGCCCGCCCAGGCATAGGGGCGGCACGGGCATACGGCCGGTCGATCCCAAAAGGAACCCGACGCCGCAGGCCGGCACGGACACCGCGACCAGGCCGATGACCTTTGAATAAACTGAACAGGTGCGCATGACTGTCTTATAATCCCCAACAAATGCCCCAACACATACCACCGAACCATGGCCGGCCCATCAGGCCAGCAGCTCGGAAACCGCAAGAAACAGGTCTTTCATTAAGAACGGCTTATGAAAAACCTGGCTAACCCCAAGGGTGTAGGCCGCCTCCAGATACTCTTCTTTGCCATAAAAGCCGTCTCCGGTCATGGCGATGATTTTCAAATCCGGAAACTTGAGCTTGGCCTGGTGGATGGTTTCAATGCCCTCCTGCTCCGGCATGATGATGTCGGTGATCATCAGATCATAGGCACCATCGGCCAGCATTTGCAGCGCGACCTTTCCGTCTTCGGCACCGGCCGTCCTGTAGCCGCCCCGGTTTAGCGACCGGCACAGCATACTGCGCATGTTTTTCTCATCATCCACCACAAGAATGCACCGCATGATCCCTGCACTCCATACCCTGCATTTCCGCGACTCCAGCTGTCCGCAACGGCCCCAACAAAAAAAATCCCCCTACTACTAGCAGGGGAATATTCCGTTTCCGGCCACGGCCGGCCGGCGCATGCGCGCCTGACCCAGACCAGCCAGCGGGTAAAAGTGAACTATAGTCGCAAAAGTCGCGAAAGCCACAGTTGTCGGAGAATTTAGGCCATGGTTTCGAGCATCTCCAGGGTGACGGCATAGCGCAGCGGCAGGCCGGCCTGCCAGCGCTGGAACTCCTCGATCATGTAGTCGGCCATGCGGCGGACCTCATCGCCGCCGGAGCCGGCGATGTGGGAGGACAGGAAGACATTGCCCAGCGTATAGAATTCGGATTCCTTGTCGGGAGGCTCCGGCAGGGTCACGTCCAGAAGGGCCGTCAGGTCGGGCCGCTGCCTGAGAATCTCGAGCAGCTCACTCTCCACCACCTGGGCGCCCCGTCCGGTGTTGATGAAGGTCGCCCCTTCCCGCATCAGCCTGAACAAAGAGCCGTTCAGCAGGCCGACGGTAGCCGGCAGATTGGGCAGATGGTTGCTGATCACGTAGGCCGTCCTGAAGGCCTCCTCCAGCGTCACCTTTTCCACTCCCAGGTCCCGGGCCACCTCGTCGGACAAGTAGGGATCGACCACGACCACTTCCAAGTTGAAGGGTTTGAGCAAGTGGATGAGCGTGCGCCCGATCATCCCGGCCCCGATCAGAGCCACCCGCTCCCCGTAGCCCCCCTTGCCGACCGGCAGGGGGCCGGCATGCCGCCGCTGGGGATCGGCGCAGGCTCGCGTATTAAGGAAGTACCGCTTGCAGGACAGGAGGATCTGGGCCAGGGAGAATTCCGCCACGGGCACGGCGTTGGCCGACCAAGCGCTGAAGACCTGAACTTGGCGTTCCAGCAAGGGCCGGGCAAAGCCTTGGACGGACCCGGCCGCATAAAAGACCGCCTTCAGGTGCGGCAGCTTCTGCAGCTGGACGGCACTTAGGGTCGGCATGCCCCAGGTCGAAAACACCACCTCCAGACCAGCCAGCTGGGGAGCATGCCGGTCAAAATTGTCGCTGGTAATCACCTCCGGATAGAGCTCCACCAGGGCCCGGACCTTCTCCAACCGACCTTCGCCATAGACGTCCTCGTGCCGGGCACCATTGCAAAATAAAGCGGCCTTCAATTTCTTCTCCTCTTTTGTTCAGACAATCACCAGGGTGCTGTCGGCATCAAACACATGCGCTTTGGACAACAGCATCGCCACTTCGATTTGATCGTTCACCTTGCATTTCCGATGGGAATCGACCCGGGCCAGAAAGGTATGGTGATCGGTATTCAGATACAAGATCGTCTCGGCACCCATGGGCTCGATCACCTCGACCTTGGCCCGGATTTTGATCGCTTCCGAATCGGCCTCGGCCGCTGGCGACCCGATATTCTCCGGCCGGATTCCGAATACGACCCGCTTGCCCACGTAATCCTCCAGGGAGCGCTTCCATTCCGACGGCAGCGGCAGGGTAAAGGCCGGCTCCCGGAAGTGGATCGTGCCCCCCTTGCTCTCCAACTGCCCCTCGAAAAAGTTCATGGGGGGGGTGCCGATAAAGCCGGCCACAAAAATATTGGCCGGATTGTCGTACAGGTCGGTCGGAGCGGCCACCTGCTGGATACGGCCGTCTTTCATGACCACGATCCGGTCGCCCATCGTCATGGCCTCGACCTGGTCGTGGGTCACGTAGATCATCGTAGTGCTGAGCCGGCTGTGCAGCTTGCTGATCTCCGCACGCATCTGGACCCGCATCTTGGCATCCAGATTGGAGAGTGGCTCGTCAAACAGGAAAGCACCCGGTTTGCGCACGATGGCCCGCCCCACCGCCACCCGCTGTCGCTGCCCGCCAGACAGCGCCTTGGGACGCCGGTCCAGCAGGCCCGAAATGCCCAGAATCTCAGCCGCCTCCCGCACCCGCACATCGATTTCGCTCTTCTTGAACTTCCGCAACTTCAGGCCGAAGGCCATGTTGTCGTAAACGGTCATATGAGGATACAAGGCATAGTTTTGAAAGACCATGGCAATGTTGCGGTCCTTGGGAGGCACCTCATTGATCACCCGGCCGTCGATGGCGATCCGCCCCCGGGTTATCTCCTCCAGTCCGGCGATCATGCGCAAGGTGGTCGATTTACCGCAGCCCGACGGCCCCACCAGCACCAGAAACTCCCCATCCTCGATGTCCAGACAGAAATCGTCGACCGCGGTCACCTCACCCGGATAAACTTTGTAGACACTCTCAAGGGTTACCTGACCCATTCTCCATGTTTCCCTTCAAAAAAGAGACATCGCCCAATTCCATCACGCCTAATAACAGACACGCGGCGGCCTGAAAAGCCAGCACTGGGGAGCATAAAAAGACGACCGCCGCAGTCGGGGTGGCGGCCAAGGGGGCAGGGTCAGCCCAATTCCAGGCGAAGCTGCTCGAGCAGCACCGCAAATTCGGCGCGATTCGCCTCGCTTAAAGAGGCCAGCGCCTCGTGGGCCCGCAACATCCTCAGACCATTCATACTCTTCTGACCCACCTGGCAACAAAGCGGATGCAAGCAATCCGGCAGAGGCTCTCCGGCTTCACGATAGCAGCGCATGACCCGGTGCATCCCCAACTCCTCGAACAAGGCCTGCACCTCCTCGCAAGCACCCTCGATGGCAAAGGCCACACGCTGCCGGTCCGCAACGTCGACCAATTCCTGGATGGTCCCCAGAAAGGTGCTGTCCAGATACTGGCACTGGGACAAATCCAGACGAACGGAGCGCGACTGCCGCAGCTCCTCCAGGCACTGGTCGTGAAACCCCAGGGACTGGGTCCAGGTGGCCCGGCCACGGATGCTGAACACCACCCCGGCGCCACCATCCTCACCGACCAGAACGACCGCCTTGGCCGGCAGCTCGAACTGGGGGGTAGTCATGGCTTCGGCAGGCCGGCCGTTGTCCACGGACGGGTGGTGGCTGTCGCACGTGATCAGCACCATGGTAATGTCGTCTTCCTGCTCGCCATTCTGGTGTTGGAACGCCTGGTTGTAGAGCTGCTGCAACAACTCCTCCCCGCCCGTATCGCTACTGCGAATGTGCGCCATGACATCCCCGGCGGTCAGCGCCACCCCCCCGGCACCGCCGAAGAGTCCATCGGTGTAGAGCAGCAAGCGATCACCCGAATTGAAGTTCAGATCATGACGGCCGAATTGCGCCTCCTCGTCCACCCCCAGCCCCGGACCGGTATGGCAGACCTTTTCCAGGGAACCGTCGGCACGCTGCAACAGCAGGGGCGGATGCCCGGCCGAGGCCACCGACAGACGCCCGGTCTGGGTGTCCAGAACACAGTAGGCGGCGGTCACAAACAGCCCGGGCACCTTGCACTCGCGGACCAGCGACTGATTCACGCGCCTCAAAACCTCGTCGGGATGGCTAGGCTGGCGAGTGCTGTCCTCGGTCATGTAGAGGCGGTGCTTGAAAAGAACCGCCAGCATGGCCGCACTGACCCCGTGCCCGGCCGCGTCGGCCACATAGGCCAGAAGGTACCGGTCATCGATGCCAATCATATCGTAAAGATCCCCGCCCACATAGCGGCATGGCCGATAAATCGTGTCCAGCGTCACCCCTGGCACCGCGGGCGGCATCTGGGGCAGCAGAGCCCGCTGGATCAATTCGGCCCGACGTATGTCCTCGTCGATCTGGGCGGCCTGCTCCACCAGCAGAGTACAGGCTTCCTGCAACTGTCCCACCTGCATGCTCAACTGCTGATTGCGCTCCTCAATATCCTGGTGCAACTGCCGGCTCTCCCGCTCCAGCTCCTTCTGGCGGATCGCATTGCGCACCGAAAACACCAGAGACTCCAGCGTGGGCAGCGGCTTGATCAGAAAATCGAAAGCTCCCAGCCGGATCGCCCTGACCGCATCCTCGAATGAGCCTTGCCCGCTCAGAATTATCCACAGGGTCGCCAGCCGCCTCTCCTGGGCCCAGTTCATCAACTGCATGCCGTCCAGCTCCGGCATCTGCAGATCGGTTATGGCCACATCCACCGGCTCCCGCTGCAGAATCTCCTGCGCCTCGCGTCCGTTGGATGCCTGCAAGACCACATAGTCCCCCGCCTCGGTCACCGTCTCGGTCAACAACTCCAGCAGAATCGCATCGTCGTCCACAACCAGAATTCGCGGCACCACCTTGTCCGAAAGCGCCTTGTCAGTCATCGCCTGACCTCCTCCACTGCCGGTCCGCACCCACAGAGAGCAAGCCGCCGACCTGAAATCCAGTAAGCCATTGATGTCTCCATACTAATGCACCCTCGAAACAACCAAAACAAATCGTTGTCCGGGCTACTGCCGCATCCGGAATAGGCCAATAGATTGAGCCCCTATTCGCGCCCGACGGCACTACGATGGCGACCATGGGCCGACCCAGCCATTGCGCTTGGTCTGGGAGAGTTCTATTGTAGTTCAGGAAGCGTGGCAACGGCTTGGCATCGAAACCGCAGGAGGTACGCAGATGAGTCTGAAGCTGAGGCAGATCTTGGAACGGGCGCCAAAGGAATCAGGCTTGATCAGCACCCATCCGGAGGCCACCGTGCAGGAGGCGATCGACCTGCTCTGCGAACACCGGGTCGGGGCATTGGCCGTGCTGCACCCCGGAACCAAAAAGCTGATGGGAATCATCACCGAGAGCGACGCGTTGCACAGCGTCTGGTCCCGTCATCGCGATGTGCTTCCCACCGAAAAAAAAGTCTGGGAAATCATGAGCCGCGAGGTCATCTGTGCCCAAGCCGAGGAGGAAGTGGCCCGGGCGGCCAGCATCATGACCGCCAAGCACATCCGCCATCTGCCCGTCATGGAGGGGGAGGAGATCGCCGGCATGGTGACCTTGGGAGATCTGCTTCGCGAGATGGTTCAGGAGGACGAGCTGAAGATTCACTCCCTGAGCGACTACCTGGGCGGGACTTACGGCCTGCGAGTCTACTGACCCCCGGCCGGAACCAAATCCAGTCCCCCGCCACGGACCTCACACGACGACCCAACCTACTTGATCAAGTCGTAAATCGCCTTGAAGTCCCGTTCCATGCTCTTCAGAATGGGCAGGTCGGTGAACTCGGTAATCTCCCGCACGGCCAGCGGCGAACTCGAACACATACCCGAAATCGCACACGGGGTCAAATCGAAGGAATCCTTCAGGATCTTCAGTCCCCCCACAACCCCCGCCGCATCGGCCGCGCAGAACACCAGTTTGTGGATTCGGGAGCGCACGGCCGGCTCTCTGAGCAACATGGCCGTCTCCCGCTGAAAAATGCCGTCGGCAAACTCCAGCACCAGATAGTTCCGACTGTTGTTTCCATACTTCATGTCGACGGCATGAAAAATCTGCATAAGCTGGTCGCGTTCGAGCATATAGGTCGAAGGGAACCCGAAGTAGGAAAAATCGGCCACATGCTGGGCGCCGCAGTCCTCCATCAGGAGAATATCTTTGAGGCTGGCGGTACCCGTGATCTTGGCCGCTCGCACGGTCTTCCCGGCGGAAGACAGGGCATAGCAGCAGGCGGCGGCCGCGTAGCTCTTGCCGGAATTCATGCTCGTGCCGATACTGAGAATCACTTTGGCCCCCGGGGTGCCGCGTTCGGCCCGCTTGGGACGGATCATCACATGATCCCGCGTGCTCACCACGCGACCCTCTCGGTCGCAAACGTAGCCCAGCATGCGCAGTTTGGTCGGCGCGCTTATGCGCTCGTTCTGGCAAGTCATTTGGCCAACCAGACCGCTGCGGGCAAGCAGGTCGACCGTCTCGCCCACTGTTTCAGGAACCAGTCCTTCGTAGTGATCGGGGGCGTAGCGGTTGCCGAACACGAAGACCGCCCGGGTCCGGCCGTGGATGGTGTGGATGCGCGAGGAGCAACTCTCCAGGCTGGTGTGGTGCCCGAGGCGAAACACCTCCCCAAACATCAAGTCTCCCACCTGGGGAACCCGGTCCGGAACCTGATCGTAATATTTGATCAGCCTCTTCGGCACGGAAAAAGCGGCACTTGGGATGATGCAATTCTGCCGGATCGTTTTCATGTCTCGTGACCATACTCCAATCATGATTCCACGGCGCTGTTCCGCCAGCGCCTGGCGCCTCAGTCATACCTGCTTTTTTGCGTTGGTTGCGCAACTCCCTTCCGTGACCGCCCGAAAATTAACCCGGGCCGGCCGCTTTGCAACGCGGCCTCCAACGTGGATATCGGCCGGGTCTCGGCTATAGTAGCGGGCTTTCAACAATACTTACCGGCCGCACCATGCCAGTTGTGCGCTTCAACATCAAGAAAGGTCTGTCTTGAAAACTCAGCTTGAACTTGCCAAAGACGGCATGATCACCCCAGCCATGGAATGGGTGGCCAACTCCGAAAAATGCGATGCCGCCCGCATCCGCGATCTGGTCGCTTCCGGCAAGGTCGTCATTCCGGCCAACCACAACCATGCCATCCTCAAGCCCATTGGCATCGGCTCGGCCCTGACCACCAAGATCAACGCCAACATCGGAAACTCCTCCACCACCAGCGACATCGCCCAGGAGCTGGACAAACTCAACGCCGCCCTGAACTTTGGCGCGGACACGATCATGGACCTGAGCACCGGCGCCGACGTGGACGCCATCCGCCAGGCCATCATCGACCACAGCCCCGCCCCCGTGGGCACGGTCCCCATCTACGAGGCCCTCTGCCGGGTGGACGATGCCATGGACCTGACCGCCGACCTTCTGCTGGAGGTGATCGAGCACCAGGCCAAACAGGGGGTCGACTACATGACCCTGCACGCCGGACTGCTGCGGGCCCACCTGCCGGCCGCCCGCAAACGCCTGCTGGGCATTGTCAGCCGGGGCGGCGCCATCACCGCCAAATGGATGGTGCACAACAACTTGGAAAACCCCGTCTATACCGAATTCGACCGCATCCTGAAAATCTGCCGGGAGCACGATGTGACCATCTCCCTGGGTGACGGCCTGCGTCCGGGCTGTCTGGCCGACGCTTCGGACGACGCCCAGTTCGGCGAACTGGAAGTGCTCGGCGAACTGGTCAAGCGCTGCCAGGAGGCCGGCGTTCAGGTCATGGTCGAGGGACCGGGGCATATTCCCTTGGATGAAATCCAGATGAACATGGAGCGGCAGGCCGAACTCTGCAACGGTGCCCCCTTCTACATCCTGGGACCGGTGGTGACCGACTGCGCCCCGGGCTACGACCACATCACGTCCGCCATCGGCGCCGCCTTGGGCGCCTTCCACGGAGCGGCCATGCTCTGCTACGTCACCCCCAAGGAACATCTGGGCCTGCCCAACGCTCGCGACGTCCGCGACGGCGTCATCGCCTACAAAATCGCCGCCCATGCCGCGGACATCGGCAAGAAGCTGCCGGGCGTCCGGGACCGGGACGATGCCATCTCCCGCGCCCGCGCCCAGTTCGACTGGGAGAAGCAGTTCGAACTGGCCCTGGATCCGGCCAAGGCCCGGGAACTGCGCTGCGAGGCCCTGAGCGAGCGGGGCATCACCGAGGAACCCGCCCCGATGCTCAAGGACAAGTACTGCACCATGTGCGGACCCAAATTCTGCTCCATGCGCATCTCCCAGGAGATCTGAGCGAATTTTGCCATGGTTAAACCGATCAAAACCCGCCTGCCCGAATGGCTGCGCACCCCCTACAAGGGCGGCAACGAAGGCCAGGATGTGCGCCGCCTGCTGGACAGCCTCCAGCTGAACACCGTCTGCCAGAGCGCGCGTTGTCCAAACCAGTGCGAATGCTGGAAGCGGCGCACGGCCACCTTCATGATCATGGGCGAGGCCTGCACCCGCAACTGCCGGTTCTGCGCGGTCGACCACGCCTGCCGTCCCCTCCCTTTGGATCCCGACGAACCCGAACGCGTGGCCCGGGCCGCCGCGAAACTGAACCTCAAGTTCGTGGTCGTCACCAGCGTGACCCGCGACGACCTGCCCGACGGCGGCGCTTGGCACTTCGCCCGCACCGTCCAAGCCGTGCGGGAGAAGCTGCCCGGGGCCGGCATCGAGATCCTCACCCCGGACTTCAGAGGCGCCGAAAAAGACCTCGCCACGGTCATCGCGGCGGCTCCGACGGTCTTCAACCACAACTTGGAGACCTGCGAGCGCCTGACCGGGCCGATCCGCAGCGGGGCCGACTACCGCCGGAGCCTGCTCGTATTGGCCAAAGCCGCCGAACTGGGCAAGGGGAAGGTCATGATCAAGTCCGGCATCATGCTGGGACTGGGCGAAACGGCAGACGACATCCGCCAGAGCCTGCGCGACCTGCGCGACCACGGCGTGCAGATCCTCACCATCGGACAGTATCTGCCCCCCTCCAGCGAACACTGGCCACTCGCGGAGTACGTCACCCCCGAGGCCTTCGACCAATGGGGCCGCATCGCCAAGCAAGAATACGGCTTCCAGGCCGTGGCCAGCGCCCCCCTTGTGCGCAGCTCCTACCTGGCCGACCTGACCGCGGAGCAAGCAACCACAGAGACCACTAATCCGCACTGATCTTGGCTAATCCGAATTCCGGTTTCAGGGTTCGACGTTCGGAGTTCACGGCCGCAGTACGGCGATTCAGTAGCATAGGCATCTTGCCTGTGCAGAGTTGCACGATTCCACGCCGGGACCCGGGCGGAAGTCAAAGGCGGTGGTTTGCTGTCGGCCGCCACCCCGGCGACCCCATCCCCCGCCTTGCCTCTTGATTCTCGTTTAATTGGTCAGGCGGTAGGCCAGGCGGGTGTAGCGGGCCATGGGTTTGTTGTTGCGCACGGCCATGGCCAGGGCCTTGCGGGTGCCGACCATCACCAGCAGCTTCTTGGCCCGGGTCATGCCCGTATAGACCAGATTGCGCTGCAGCATGATGAAATGCTGGGTGAGAACGGGCATGACCACCACGGGAAATTCACTGCCCTGGCTCTTGTGCACGGTTACCGCGTAGGCCAGGCGCAACTGGTCGAATTCGCGCCACTCGTACTGGATAGCCCCCTCCTCGAATTCCACCATGGCGGTCTTGGCCGAAAAATCGATGGAGGCGATCTGGCCCAGATCGCCGTTATAGACTCCCTTGTCGTAATTGTTGACCGTCTGCATCACCCGGTCTCCGGTCCGGAACAGGTGTTCGCCGAGGCGGAACTCGGCCCGTTTGCCGCCATTCAGAGTCCGCTGCAGCAACTCGTTGAGAGCCTCGGTTCCGCATTGGCCGCGGTTCATGGGGGCCAGCACCTGCACATCCCTCAGCGGATTGAGCCGAAAGCGCTGGGGAATGCGTTCGGCCACCATCTTGGCGATCACCTGCATGACCCGTTCCGGGTCCTCCTCGTCGATCCAGTAGAAGTCCGCCACGCCGGGGCCATCGAGGCGCTTCAAATCCGGCATGCAGCCCTGATTGACCGCATGGGCATTGGTGATGATCCGGCTGTTCTCGTCCTGCCGATAGACCTCGGTCAGATAGGTAACCGGCAAACGGCGCGAACTGATCAGGTCGTGCAGCACCGCTCCTGGCCCCACGGAAGGCAGCTGATCCTTGTCCCCCACCATCACCAGGCGGGTCCCGGGCCTGACGGCCGTCAGCAGCTGGCAGGCCAAGGCCGTGTCGAGCATGGAAACCTCGTCGACCACCAGCAGATCGCAGGCCAGAGGCCGGGAGGCATTGTGCACAAACCTGCCTTTGATCGGGTCCCACTTGAGCAGGCGGTGAACCGTCTTGGCCTCCATGCGGGTGCTCTCGCCGAGGCGTTTGGCAGCCCGTCCGGTGGGGGCGGCCAGCATGACCCGCCAATTGCTGCGACGCGCGAACTCGACAATCTGGCCGACCACCGTGGTCTTGCCCACGCCGGGCCCTCCCGTAATCAGGCTGACGGGATAGCGCAATGCGGTCTCCACCGCCTGCCGCTGGGCCTGGTTCAAGCGTTCATATCCCGATCCGGTCAGGCGGAATGCCGGCCCCTCCTGCGCGGGCACACTCAGCAAACCGCGAACACACGTGGCCAAGTCGGTTTCGGCCTGATACAGCGGCTGCGCATAGAGATAGGAGGTGCCCGGCTCGCAACCGGCCTGGTCGTCCACGACCTGGCCATTTAGCTTGGCTCGTTCCACGCCGGAAGCGGCGGCGGCTTGGTCGACCTGGAGGATCTCGGCCGCTTCGACCAGCAGCGTGTCGTACGGATAGCAGACATGTCCTTGGTCGGCCAAACGCTCCAGAGTGTAGACCACCCCCGCGCCCAAGCGCAGGGGGTCGTCCGGTTTCACCCCGAGTTCAAAGGCGATGCGGTCGGCGGTAATGAAGCCGATGCCTTTCAC
>JBFJXC010000017.1:0-23169 GCA_041623325.1 Lentisphaeria bacterium
GGCCAGAACCTGTTTGAGCGGGGCCAGGGCCATCTGGGGATTGCCCAGGCCCGGACCGATGACGGCCGCTTGGCAGTTCGGCAGCAGGTCGGCCAGGGCCTGGCAGCAGGCTTTGCCCAAAAAGCCCGCCTCGTCGTCCAGGCCGCTGATGATCAGTGCCTGTACAGGAGGGGCGATCTGTGGGCGCAGGGACTTGGGCACGGCCACGGTTGCCAGGCCGGTTCCGATCCGGAGCGCGGCCGTGCCTGCCAGCAGGGGGGCGCCGGTGTAGCGTTCCGAGCCGCCGACGACCAGCAGGCGCCCGAAGCTGCCCTTGTGGGCGTCTGCGGGGCGACGGCCCAGCAGGGGGGCAATGTCGCTGGCGGTAAGAGCCTGACCGCAATCCGGGGCGGCCGCCACGAGAGCCGGAGGCACGCCGATGTCAACGCAGCGCAGGACGCCCGCATGTTTCAGCCCGTTTGGGGTCAGCAGGCCCCGCTTGGGCAGTGCCATGGTGAGGGTCAGGTCAGCTGTGACCGCCTCCGAGGCTGCCTGGCCATCGTCGGCGTTCAGGCCGGAGGGGACGTCCAAAGCCACCACGGGCAATCCGGATTGGTTGATCGCGACGATCCAGGTGTCGAACGGAGGGCGCACGGCGCCGGTCAGTCCGGTGCCGAGCAAGCCGTCGATGATGACCGTCCCCTTGCCGAAGGCCGAGTCGGGCAGTTGGTTGCCGATGGTCAGGGGTATGTCCATGGGAAGGAGCGAAGCGTGGTGGGCGGTCGCTCCCGTGAAGGTGTTGAGGGTGCCGGTGGTGTAAATGGCCACCGGCAAGCCGTCCTGGTGGAGCAGGCGGGCGATGACCAAAGCGTCGCCGGCGTTGTTGCCTTTGCCCGCCAGCACCGTGAACCGGCGGCGGTGGCGGGGGGGCAGGCTGTGCTCCAGAAATTCCCGCATTTCCCGGTAGGCGGCGGTGGCGGCCTGCTCCATGAGGACTTCCTCTGGCGTGCCCGCTTCGATGGTCTGCCGATCGAGAGTCCGCATGGTTTCCACGGAAACAATTTTCATGGTCGCCCCACCTTTGCCTTACGGGTTGCTTTATTCGCCGGCCAGCTTCTCCATGACTTCGTCGGGGATGTCGAAGTTGGCAAAAACTTCTTGGACGTCGTCGTCGTCCTCCAGGGTTTCAATCAGGCGCAAAATCTGACGGGCCACGCCAGCGTCGCCGACTTCCGTGTTGTTTTCGGGAACCATGATCAGGCCCGATTCTTTGCTCTGGATTCCGGCCGCTTCCAGGGCGTTGGCGATCTCGGCAAAGGCGTCGGGGGCCCCGATGATTTCGGCCACGCCGTCGTTGACCTCGATCGCCTCCACATCGGCATTGGCTTCCAGGAGGATATCCAGCAATGTTTCCTCGTCGGCCTTGGGGCCTTCGATGGTGAAACTGGACTTGCGGTGGAACATCCAGCTGACCGAGCCGGAGCTGGCCAGGCTGCTGTTGTTCTTGGAGAAGTAGGAGCGCACATTGGCGGCGGTGCGGTTGCGGTTGTCCGACAGGCAGTTGACAATGATGGCCACTCCGCCGGGAGCGTAGCCTTCGTAGTTGAGTTCCTCCAGGGCGCCGCCGCCCAGCTCTCCGGTTCCCTTCTTGATGGCCCGGTCGACGTTGTCGTTGGGCATGTTCGCCGCTTTGGCCGCGCTGACGGCCGACCGCAGGCGCGGATTCAGGCTGATGTCGCCGCCGCCGGATTTGGCCGCCAAGGTGATTTCCTTGCCCAGGCGAGCGAAGATCTTGCCGCGCTTGGCATCGGCCGCGCCTTTTTTATGCTTAATGGATGACCACTTGTTATGTCCTGACATGGAGCGTTTCCTTCTGTTAACGCACTTTTTTCGGAAATTCCGGCTAATGTACTCAGCTGACCTTTGTTCGGCAACGGCTCGACTGGACTTTCGCGCCTGCGGCGCCCGGGCGGTCGGCACGGCCAGGCCACCTGCTGCCGGCCCGGAGTGCGGGGGCGCCCGGAATCCAGGCCTCGGAAGCCGAACATGGGGCTTGCCAGTGAGGGTTTAGGCCTTATTATTACAGCATCTAAACCCAGAGGAGCCGCGGGGTGCGCCCACCGCCCGGTCCAAAACGATTAAGGAAGACCATGAAGATCTCCGAACTATTGACGCCTTCTCTGATCAAAATCGGTTTGGAAAGCGAGGAAAAGGCCGAGCTGTTTGAAGAGATGGTCCACCTGTTTGTCCGCAGCGGCCTGATCCACGACCGCGAGGCGGCGGTCCGGGCGCTGGTTGAGCGTGAGGAGAAGATGAGCACGGGGGTGGCCAAGTGGCTGGGCTTGCCGCACGGCAAGATTGCCGAGGCCAAGGGGCTGTTGATGGCGCTGGGGATATCCAAGCAAGGCATCGAATACGATTCGTTGGATGGGGAGGATGTGTTCGTGGTCTTGACGGTGTTTGCCGAGGAAGGCAATCCCGGACCGCATATCGAGGCCCTGGCCGAGATCTCCCGGTTGTTCTCCGCGCCCGGTTTTACCGGGAAAATCCGCGATGCCGCCTCTGCCGAAGAGGTGCTGGACTTGATCCGACGCGAGGAATAATGGACGATATACTCCAACGGGTATTGGTGGTTGAGAAGGAGGCGGCCGCCCGCGTGGCACGGGCCGAGGCCGAGGCCGAACAGTTGCTGGCCGAAGCCAGGGCGGAGGCCGACCGCCTGGAGGAGGCATTTCAGGCGGATCTGCTGGCGGAAGCCGAAACGTTGGTCGCCGACCGGGTGGCCGCGGCTGAAGGAGAGAAGCAGCAGCGGGTAGCCGCGGCGCTGGAGCAGATTGAGTGCGAGGTGGCCGCGCTGGAGACACACCGCGAAGCGGCCATCGCGCTGGTTGTGGAGGCATTGGCCTATCCCGATGCGGAGGTGGTCCGGTCGGGATGATGAAGGCAACGCTAGATTTGGGTAGCGACTTTCTGTTCGCCAAGTTGCATGGCCATTGGTCAGGCGCGGCGGATGGCCGCCGGTTGCTGCACTTGCTGTACAGCCGAAATCTTCAGGGGGTGGCCCGTATTTTGAGTTCCTGGCAGATCGACCCCTCCGACCGGGCAGGAGTGCAGAAGGCCCTCAGCCAACGGCTGATCAACCAACTCGCCACTCTGATGCCACTTATGGATCGCCGCACCGCCGCTTATTACGCCCGCGTCATTGACCGCTACTATCTCCAGAACCTCAAGGTTCTTCTGCACTGCTGGATTCTTCCCGCCGAACGGGCCAGCGCCCCCTTTCTTGTGATCGACTCGCCTTGTCTGCCGGCTGTCGACCTGGACCGCTTTATTGCCTGTCGAAATCTTGACCAGTGCCACGCCTGTCTCCCCGAAAACGACTTCACCGGCCCGTTGCGAGGTATTCTGAGCGACTTGGAGGACAGTCGGGACCTTTTCGCGGCTGAATGCCGGATGGATGCCCTTTACTATCGTCTGTTGGGCGAACGGGTTGCCCGCCTGCCGCTGGCCTCCAGGGGCACGGCACGGAAGTTGTTTGGCCAGGAAGTGGACATGCTCAACTTGGTGACGGCTCTGCGCAACGCCGCGGTCTATCGTTTTCCCGAAGATCGGGTGGCCGACCTTTTTCTGGCTGGTGGACGGGAGCTGGACCTGGAGCGGTTTCTCACGGTCAGTCAGGCCGAATCGATTGCCGCCAGTGCGGCCTTGCTGCCTTCCCCCTACCATGACCTTGTTGAGCGCTGGGGCGCAGAGGGACTGGACGTCTGCGAGAACGTGTTGCTGAACCGGCTTTACCGGGAGGCCTGGAAGGCGTTCCGAAACTTCAACAACCCGGCTTTGTCCGTGGTGGCCTTTCCGTTTTTGAAAACCGCCGAGGCCTTGAACGTGGCCCGGCTTTTTGAGGCGTTGCATTTCGAAATGGCGCCGAAACAGATTCAGGCCTTGCTGGTGGGGGCCGATTATGCTGCTTAGACCGGTCGAGATGGTCAAACTCAATGTCCTGTTGCTGGAGAAGCACGTGGACGGGGTCACGCAAGCCCTGGGGGACTGCGGGTTTGTGCATCTGATCAACGCGGCCAGTCAGTCGGAGCAGAAGCTGCTGACCGAGTTCGACCGCGAGGCGGTCGTGCGTTTCCTGGAGAATCTCTTGGAGCGTTGTCAGGGCCTGATGGCTCAGATGGGAGTCGAGGCCAAGCCTGTAGGGCTAGGGGCGGAGTCTTTCGATCTGGCCGAAATCGAATCCCGGTTGGCCGAGTTGGAGAAGATCTACACGCGGCAGGACAGTCTGATCAACGCCCTGGTGGCCGAGTCGGGGCTGTTGAATCGGGAGGCCGAGCGGCTGGGAGGCTATCCGTTCCGGACGGTTCGGTTCTCGGCTTTGCGCGACCTGAACCATTTGCAGTTGATAACCGGACGCCTGCGAGGGGGGCAGCTGGACCAACTGTCGTCACTGCTCGGGGACCGGGCGCTGATTCTGCATCAGCCGGACCCGGCCAATTCCGGCGACGAACATGTTCTGGTCTTGGGCTCCCGCAAGAACCGCTGGGCGATCGAATCCGAGCTGAGCACCGCCGGTTTCCGACAGGAGGAGCTGTCGCCGACCTGTGAGGGCAGTGCCGAGGAGGAGCTGGCCGCGATCGGGGGTAAACTCGGGGCGGTGCGAGAGTCGATCGAGTCGGAAAAACGGCAGGTGCAGACGCTGGCCGAGGCGTGGGATAAACCGCTCAATCAGATGTGCCACTTCCTGCGCAATGCGTTGCAGATGCGCCGGGCCCAGCAACACTTTGCCAGTGCCGCGGATCTGGTTTGCATCTCCGGGTGGATCCCGAAAAACGACCAGGAGCGCGTCCGCCAACTGATCGGCCAGGTGACCTCCGAAACCGGGGTGGCCGAATTCATCGATCCGGCCGACGATCCGGCCGTGCGCGAAGGTCGGGAGAAGGTTCCCATCCTTTTTGCCGACATTCCGTATCTCAAGCCCTTCCAACAGCTGGTCTCCGGATTCGGGGCCCCAAGCTACGGCGATGTTGAACCGTCTCTCTACGTGGCCTTGAGTTTCGTGCTGATGTTTGGGGTGATGTTCGGCGATGTGGGGCAGGGGGCCGTGATCGCCGCGATCGGCGTCTACATGCTCAAAAGCAAGCGTGCGTCGGTGGCCCGCTTCCGCAACGATGGCTGGTGGCCGGTTTTCTGCGGGGCGTCGGCTATGGTCTTCGGTTTTCTCTACGGCAGCGTGTTCGGCTATGAGGAGCTGTTGCCCAAGCTCTGGTTGCGACCGCTGCACGATGTGCTGAGTCTGTTCAAAGCGACCGTCGGCATCGGTATCGCCTGCATCAGCGGCGGCATTCTGATCAATATCATCAATCGCATCCGCAATCGCCAGTATTTCGAAGGATTTCTGGACAAGTTCGGGGTGATTGGCATCGTGTTCTACTGGGGTAGCATCGGCGTCGGGATCAAGGCGGCGGTGGCGGGCGAACTGAGCCTGAGCGGCGTTGTCGTCTTCATGGCATTGCCGTTGCTGATTCTGTTCCTTCGCGAACCGCTCTACAATCTGCTGACGCGCCAGGACAAGCTGATGCACGAGGATCCCGTCAGTTTTGCCCTGACCTCGGCGGTTGAGGTGATGGAGATGGTCACCGCTTTTCTGGGCAGCACCGTATCCTTTGTGCGCCTCGGGGGATTCGCCCTCAGCCATGCCGCTCTCTGCCTGGCTATCTACTCGTTGGTGGGGTTTATGCGGAATCTGCCCTGGGGCGGTTTTTGGGCGATCGTTTTGATCGTGTCTGGAAATCTGTTTGTGATCGCTTTGGAGGGGCTGATCGTGACGATCCAGGGGATTCGCCTGCAGTATTATGAATTATTCAGCAAGTATTTCTCCGGCGACGGAGTGTTGTATGAGCCGTTTCAGTTGCAAAATGCCCGCAAACAAGAAAAGGAGGTGCGTTGATGAGAGGAATCCGATTCTGGACGAAGTCGGCCATGGTGACTCTGGTGCTGGTGTTCTTGACGACCCTGGGGACGGCCTGGGTCAGAGCCCAGGAGCATGAGGAGGCGATGGCCGAACATGGCGCGGTGATGGCCATGGAGGTGCATGGCACCGCCATTTTCTATGCCATCGCCATCACCATGGGCGTGGCTTGCATCTCGGCCGGCTATGCCGTGGCAAAGGTGGGGGCGGCGGCCTTGGGCGCGGCCTCGGAGAAACCGGAGCTGATGGGGCGGGCGCTGCTGTTTGTGGGTCTGGCCGAAGGGATCGCCATCTACGGGCTGATTATTGCGGTGATGTTGGTGTTGAAGCTTTGATGCAGGACATGCGGGGGCTCTGCCCCCACAACCCCGCCGGGGAATCTCGACTCCCCGGACCCCACAATCAAGCATTGGGAATTGGTTATGGCGTTTCATGTGATCGGTGATGAGGACACGATACTGGGCTACCGGTTCGCCGGGGTCGGCGGCAGTGCCGTGCGCACCGAAGACGAGGCGCTGGCCGCCTTCCGCGAGCGCATCGCCTCCGAGGATTGCAAGGTACTGATCGTGACGGAGACAGTGGCCCGGATGATCGATGCGGACTTGGCCAATCATCGCCTGACGGCGCAGGCGCCGTTTGTGGTCGAGGTCGGGGATGTCTGGGAAACACCCGGCCGGTCCCGCTCCCTGGAGGAGATGATTCAGGAGGCGGTGGGCATCAAGATTGTGCGAGAGAAGGAGGAGTAGCGGTGCAGGATCAGGAAGCCAGACTCCGGCAGGAGATCCTGGAGGATGCCGAACGCAAGGCCGCCCGGGTGGTCAAACGGGCCCGTCAGGATGCCGACAAGCTGCGGGAGGACATGCGGCGTGATCAGGAGAAGCGCCGGGAGGCGCGTCTGAGCGAAACCGGCCGCGAGGCCGATCAGAAGGCATGCGCCATCCGCGCCAGCATCGATCTGGAGATTTCCCGGCACGCATTGGCTCGCCGCGAACAGGTTCTGGAGGCGATTTTCGCCGATGCCATGGCCGTGCTTGCATCGGGGGGCGATCTCGATCGCCAACGCTCCCTGGCTGGCCTGTTGAAGGAGGCTGCCGGAGCCATGGCCAGCCCCCACGTGGTCGTGACGGTCGCTTCCGAGGATGCCAGTGTCTTGGCCGAGCAGGAAATCCGCGAGGCCGTCCACCAGGCCGGCGCTGCGGTCGCCGGGCCGGAATCGGTGTCGGTGACGGTTGATTCGGGACACAATCGCGGCGTTTTGCTGGCCAGTGCGGATGGTCGCGAACGCTTCGACAATACCTATGCCGGGCGGCTGCGGCGGATGAAAAACCCGCTGCGGGATGCTGTCTACAACCTGTTGAGTAGGAGTTGAAGTTGGGGCTTGGACATTAGAACTTGGGAACGCCAGAAATCGGCAATTGACCACGAACCATTGACAACGGACAGGCGATGACGATGGCGATTAGGAGCGCGATCACGATTGTTTGAAGCCCGAACCCATTAGCCACGGACAACCAATTATGAACAATACTTCCGGCACCATCGTTCGGGTGAACGGACCCATTGTGGAGGCCAGAGGCATGCGGGCCGCTGGCATGCTTGAAGTGGTCGAGGTCGGCCCGGATCGGCTGATTGGCGAAGTTATCCGTCTGCATGAGGATATGGCGACCATCCAGGTCTATGAGGAGACCTCCGGTCTGCGGCCGGGGGAAGGTGTCTGGCCCACGGGGGGACCATTGTCGGTGCTGCTGGGGCCGGGTTTGCTGGGGAATATCTATGACGGTATCCAGCGGCCGCTGGAGGAGATCGCCCAGGTGTCCGGCAACTTCATCGGTCGCGGGGCGAAGCCTCCGGCTCTGGATCTGGACAAGAAGTGGCCGTTTCAGCCCCACTGCCAGGTTGGTCAGGCGCTTTCTTCCGGCCAGGTTTATGGCCGTGTCCAGGAAACGGGCAGCATCGAACATCGGTTGATGGTTCCTCCCGACTGCAGCGGCCGTGTCGCCGAGATAGCCCCTCAGGGAGAGTATACATGCCGGGATGTGGTGGCCAAGCTGGAAACGGCCGCGGGGATTGTGGAGTTGCGACTGGCCATGTTCTGGCCGGTGCGCAAGGCGCGTCCGGCCGCGGCCAGGCTGGCTCTGGACACGCCGCTGGTCACCGGACAACGGGTGATCGACACCTTGTTTCCCATTGCCAAGGGCGGGGCCGCGGCCATTCCCGGCGGTTTCGGCACGGGCAAGACCATGACCCAGCACGCCCTGGCCAAATGGTGCGAAGCCCAGGTGATTGTCTACATTGGCTGCGGGGAGCGCGGCAACGAAATGACCGATGTGCTCAAAGAGTTCCCTGAACTGACCGATCCGAAGACCGGCCGCTCGCTGATGGAGCGGACCATTCTGATAGCCAACACCTCGAACATGCCCGTGGCGGCCCGCGAAGTCAGCATTTACACCGGCATCACTCTGGCCGAATACTATCGCGACATGGGCTATGATGTGGCCGTGATGGCCGATTCCACCTCGCGCTGGGCCGAAGCCCTGCGCGAACTTTCCGGGCGGCTGGAGGAGATGCCCGCCGACGAAGGGTTTCCGGCCTATCTGCCCACCCGGCTGGCTGAGTTCTACGAGCGTGCGGGCAAGGTGCGGACCTTGGGTGGCGGCGAGGGGTCGGTTTCGGTTATTGGGGCGGTCTCACCCCCCGGCGGGGATTTTTCCGAGCCGGTCACCCAGCACACCAGCCGTTTCATCCGGTGTTTCTGGGCTCTGGACCGGGAGTTGGCCAATGCCCGGCATTACCCGGCCATCAGCTGGCTGAACAGCTACAGCGAGTATGTCCCCGACATCAAGGACTGGTGGCGTCGGCAGGAGCCGGATTGGGAGTCGTTTCGGGCCGAACTGATGGATATTCTTCAGCAGGAGGTCAGTCTCCAGCGCATCGCGCGTCTGGTGGGACCGGACGCGCTGCCCGACTACCAGCGCCTGATTCTCCTGCAGGCCGAACTGGTCAAGAATGCCATGCTGCAGCAGAACTCATTCGATCCGGTGGACATGTATTGCTCCCCCGGCAAGCAGGTTTGGATGATGCGGATGTTGGTGCAGGCTGGGCGCCGCGCCCGGCAGATTTTGCATCAGGGAGGCACCCTGGCGGACATCCGCGAGTTGCCGGTGATGACACGCCTGGTCCGGGTCAAGAGCACCATCGAGGAGGGGGATACGGCCGGGTTGAAGGCGCTGTACGAGGATTTGAACCGGGAGTTCGACGAACTGGAAAGGAAGCTGGGGTAATGCGGCAAACGCCTGGGCTTGAATATTGCGGTCTGCAGCGGCTGGACGGGCCATTGCTGTTCGTGGAGGGCATCCGCGGGGTGGCCTATGATGAAATGGTGGAGATCGTTGCCCCGGATGGTGGGCAGCGGCTCGGCAAGGTTCTGGAGGTGAGCGCCGATGCGGCCGTGGTGCAGGTGTTTTCGGGGACCAGCGGGTTGTCCAACGCCAACAGCCGGGTGCGGTTTCTGGGCGAATCCTTTCATCTTCCGGTCGGACGCCAGATGCTCGGACGTGTCTTCGACGGCTTGGGGCGTCCCAAGGATGGTTTGCCGGACGTGCTGACCGAAAACCGCCGCGATGTCAACGGCCCCTCCATCAATCCCTGCAGGCGCCAGTACCCCCGGGACTTCATCCAGACCGGCATCAGCTCCATCGACCTGATGAACACCCTGGTCCGGGGCCAGAAGCTTCCCATCTTCTCCGGTAGCGGCCTGCCACACAACCGCATTGCCGCCCAGATTGCCAGGCAAGCCAAGTTGCTGCGCGAGGATGTTCAGTTCGCCATCGTTTTCGCGGCCATGGGGGTCAAATACGATGTGGCCCGGTTCTTCGTGGACTCGTTCGAGCGCAGCGGGGTCATCAACAATGTGGCCATCTTCCAGAGTCTGGCCGACGACCCCTCGGTGGAGCGCTTGATCACGCCGCGGTCGGCCTTGACCCTGGCCGAATACCTCGCCTTCGACGAGGGCATGCATGTGCTCGTGCTCATGACTGACATGACCAATTATTGCGAGGCGCTGCGCGAGATCGCCACCATTCGCGGCGAAATCCCCAGCCGCAAGGGCTATCCGGGATACCTGTATAGCGATCTGGCCTCCATGTACGAGCGGGCCGGACGAATCGAGGGCTTGGAGGGATCCATCACCCAGGTGCCGATCCTGACCATGCCCAGCGACGATATCTCCCACCCCGTTCCCGACCTGACCGGCTATATCACCGAAGGCCAGATCGTGTTGGATCGCGATCTTTCCCAGCGAGACATTTATCCGCCGGTGGCCGGCTTGCCGTCTCTGTCGCGTCTGATGAAGGACGGCATCGGCCAGGGCCGGACCCGCTCCGACCATCCGCACGTGGCCTCCCAGTTGTTCGCCGCCTACTCGCGCGTCAAGGAGATCCGCTCCTTGGCCGCCGTGATCGGCGAGGAGGAACTCAGCCCCTTGGACAAGCAGTACCTGAAGTTCGGGGATCATTTCGAAACCAAGCTGCTGACCCAGGGCGAATATGACGACCGCTCCATCGAAGACAGCTTGCAGCTCGGCTGGCAGGCTCTGAAGATTCTGCCTCGCTCGGAGCTTTACAGACTGAGCGAGGAAGAGTTGAGTGCTTACTACGATGAGATAAGTGAGCAGTGAGTGGTGAATGGTGGGAGGATGAAAATGAGTATTGCGAGGTCGTTTTAAGAGTTGGAGACCTGCAAGAAAGCACGGGAAGGCGCAAAGCAGATTGTCGTGGTGACAAAAGGGTTTCCGAAAGAAGAACGGTATTCATTGACGGATCAAATACGGCGTAGCTCCCGGGCTGTCGGGGCAATTCTTGCCGAGGCTTGGGCACGGCGTCGTTACAAGGCGGCCTTTATTAACAAGATTGACGAGTCGCTTGGCGAAGCGATGGAAACCCAGGCATGGATGGATTCCGCCGTGGATTGTGCACACATCGACGAAGATCAGCATCGTCAGATGGGCCAATTGTCGCAAAGGTTGGAGGAATGCTTTCAAACATGATCAACCGAGCGGATGACTTTTGCAAAAACGCACCATCCCACAATTACATTCAAGATTCAGGTGCAGATAACACATAGGACGAAACCAGCTAATATGAGCCCCGCAATTCACCACTCACCATCCACCATTCACAATGGAATCACATGAAAGTAGCGCCAACTAAAAGCAACCAGCTACGTCTGCGCCGGGATTTGGACATGGCCAGCGAGGGCTTTGCCTTGCTTGATCAGAAACGGGAGATTCTGGTGATGGAGCTGATGCGGTTGCTCGAAAAGGTGCGGCGCACCCACAAGCGGTTGCGGGAGGCTCAAGCAAAGGCCTACGGCACCTTGAAAAAGGCGGTGGCCAGCAATGGGTTCCATCGCATGCAAAGCGTGGCCGGCGGCGTCTCCTACGAGCACCAGGTGAGTGCGCAGCGCACCCGCATCATTGCCGGGGTGCGGGTTCCCCAACTCAGTTGTCGGCGCAGTGAGTTTTCCTCGCAGTTCGGCTTTTCTGGCACCGACTCGCTGGTGGATGCCACCATGAAGGAATTTCTGGAGCTGCTGGAGGTGGTCGGCGAGATGGCCGCTCTGGAGACGGCCGCCTGGCTGCTGGCCCGGGAGCTGAAGAAGACCCAGCGGCGGGTCAACGCCCTCGAACAGATTTTCATTCCTGATTTCCGGGATAACTTGAAATTCATATCCGAATCCCTGGAGAGCAAGGAGTTGCAATCGTTCTTCGTGATGAAGCAGGTCAAGCAGCGGGCGCGTGAGCGGTCCAGCGATGGAAACAAGGCTTGAAAAGTTGCGCGTTGAGAGTTGCACGTTGGGCGTTGAGCGTTAAGAGTCTAATAAAGAACAGGGCGAAATATGATGTTCGGGCGCAAAGACGAGAAGGGGAAGGCAGAGTCCGGCGGCGGGCTCCTGGGCAAGCTGTTGCTGGTGGTCGACGGGTCTGAGCCGTCCATTGCCGCGGCCAATTTCGCGGTGCGCTTCGCCCAGCAGGTCAGCGCCAGCATCACGGCCATCTATGTGGTGGACACGGCCACCATGGATTATCTGATGCAGATGAAGATCTTCGTGACCGACGAACGGGAGGATTTCGAGCAGGATCTGGAGCGGACCGGCCAGCGCTATCTGGACTATGTGAAGGCCATTGCCGGCAAGCAGGGCATGGAGGTCCAGACCGAGATGCACAAGGGCTCCTTCCATCAGAGAATTTTGCAGCAGGCTCGGACGATGAAGGCCGACATGATCGTGCTGGGCGGTTGGCACCGCACCGTGACCCGAAAGGACATGGCCAGCGTCGAACGCCAGTTGATTTTGGACGAAGCCACTTGCCCGGTTCTGGTCATTAAAGCCGAAAAGGAGTAGTGGCGTTTCCGTGCCAGGCTGTTGCACGCCTGACCGACGCCACTGAGGCAATGCCAAGCAGAGGAGGGGACGAAAATGGCCGTTACACCATCAACTATGCTGGAGCTGGGGACCCAAGCGCCGGATTTTGCTTTGCCGGATACGTCGGGCAACATCGTGGCCCGGGACGACTTCAGTCAGGCCCCGGCCCTGCTGGTGGTTTTCATGTGCAACCATTGTCCATTCGTCAAGCACATTCGGGAGGAGCTGGTCCAATTTGCCCGCGACTTCCAGGCCAAGGGGGTGGCGATCGTCGGCATCAATGCCAATGACGTGCAGCGTTTTCCACAGGACAGTCCCGAAAAGATGGCCGAGGACGCTCGCCTGTACGGCTTCACCTTTCCGTATCTCTACGATGAAACCCAGCAAGTGGCCAAGGCCTACCGTGCGGCTTGCACGCCGGATTTCTTTTTGTTCGATCGCACCCGGTCCCTGGTCTATCGCGGACAGTTTGACGACAGCCGCCCGGACAGCGGAATCCCGGTGACGGGAACCGACTTGCGGGCCGCTGTGACTGCCCTGTTGGCGGGCAAACCGGTTTCACCCGACCAGAAACCCTGCATTGGTTGCAATATCAAGTGGAAGCCCGGCAACGAACCCGATTATTACGGGGCGTAGCAACAAGGGTTGTTTTATTGCCTTCGCAAACCGATTAGGCAGCTCATAGTCGCGATTAAACTCAACTGCTCCGCTCAACTCATAAACTTTATTCGCAAGCTTACGAGCCACCGTTCAGGCGTTGATATCCTCAAACCGCTCAATCTTCATCATGTGCCTCCCTGTTTCAACTCCAAACCGGAACGTCCCACTCTACCCCGTTATCTCCTCATCGCTCAGATAGCAGGCCGGGTCCACGCCCCACAGTTGGCCGCTGGTCTCGCCGCGGGCGCGGAGGTTGCCGCCGCAGACTTCGAGAAAGCGGCAGGTCCGGCATTTGCCGGTCACGTGCGCATACTTGTTCTTCAACTGCATGAGAAACTCGTCGGAGCGGTCGGTCCAGATCTGGCTGAACGGCCGTTCGCGTAGGTTGCCCAGGGGGTGGTTGCGCATGAACTGATCGGGATACACGGTGCCGTCCCAGCTGACACAGCCGATCCCGTTGCCGCTGCTGTTGCCGCCGTTCATTTTAAGGAGCTGCATCACACGGGCGGCATCCTCGTCGCGCCCTTCCTTGAGCAGGCGCAGGGTCAGATACGGTCCATCGCAGTGGTTGCCGACGGTCAGGATCTCTTTGGGCAGGCCCCGGGAATGGAAGTCGGCGGCGCGGTCGATGATGGTGTCGAGCAGCCGGCGGATTTGGTCATGGGAAAGGTCGTCGGCGGCGATCTTCCTGCCGCGTCCAGAGTAGGCCAGGTGATAGAAGCAGACCCGCGGGATTTTTTCGGACTCCAGCAGGTCGAAGATGCCGGGGAGATCCTGCAGGTTGTGTCGGGTGATGGTATAGCGCAGTCCGACTTTGATGCCGGCGCGTTTGCAGGAGCGGATACCGGCCAGGGCCTGGTCGAAAGCGCCGGTCTGGCCTCGGAACCGGTCGTGGTTCTCCGGCAGGCCGTCGAGGCTGACGCCGACGTAGGAGACACCGATGGACTTCAGGCGCTGGGCCATGGGGTCGTCGATGAGCGTGCCGTTGGTGGAGAGGACCGCGCGCAGGCCTTTGGCGACGGCGTATTCGGCCAGGTCGGGCATATCCTTTCGGCAGAGGGGCTCGCCGCCGGAGAAAAGAATTACGGGCGCGCCGAATTCGATCAGATCGTCGATCAGGGCCTTGCCCTCCTGGAAGGACATCTCGTTCGGAGCACCGGTGCTGTCGGCCTTGGCGTAGCAATGGATGCAACGCAGGTTGCAGGCCTTGGTGCAGTTCCAGACCACCACCGGCGTCTTGTCGGCGGAGAACTGGAGCAGATGGCTGGGCAGCTGTTTGGCCTTGCCGCCGTAGCGCAGTGCGTCCGACGCTTCGACTGTGCCGTTGTATAGTTTGGAGATTCCGATCATCCTGGTTTCCTGACGGTTTGCGCCCGGGCGGCAACGGCTTGGAATCAAGTCCGGTCGGTGCCGGGGCGTGCAGTGTCTCCTGGACAGCGCTCCTTTACTCTTCCGGGATTGTCCCGATGTTCCTGAGGGCATGCACGATGCCATAGGACAGGCCGGCCAGCACCAGTAGAACGGCCCCCCCGAGCAGCAGTTTGCTTTCCAAGAAGGAGAAGACGGAAACGGAGGAGCGGTAGTCGGGGTTTGGGGTCAGAGGGCCGAGAGTCAGAACAACGGGCTGGCGCTGCTTTTCGCGTTGCAAGGCGGCCAGGACGATGGCGGTGTCGTAGACTGGCCTTGTGCCGTTTTCGTGGCCGAAATAAAGACGGTAGGCTGTTTCCGGCTCGGCGATCAGCAGGGCGCGGTAGAGGGGGCCTCGACCGGTGATGTTGCCAATCGTCAGGGGGGGATTGTCTTGGTTGAGGACGAGGATGCGGTAGGTTTTCGCACGGGTTTCGGGGAACCCGACGGTCAGAGAGGAGCTGAGGTCGTTACGAAAGGTCAGGTTGCCGATGGTGCCCCTGCCGATATCCGTCCAGCTGGCCGGCGCTCCGTTACGTTTGCGCCTTACTTGGATGCGCACCTCCCGGTTGAAGTTCCGGCTTGGGGTCTGGAGGGCGAACGCGGTGAGGGGTTCCCGATTGGTTTCTACGATAATTTCGGTTTGCTTCTGGTCGAGGTTGTGGGTGGCCTTGAAGCTGACCACCGGGTAGTCCTGCTCCCGGGCGTACACAGCGGCTTCCTGTTTGGCCCGGTGCCCGAAGATGAGCCGGTCGATGCGAAAGTCGCGACGCTGGATCATGGTCTGGCCGATCTGCGACCAGGCGGTGCCATCCCGGACTTCGCGGCGAAACTGGGTGAAGGCGGACGTGGCCAGGTCGGTCACGTTGTCGATGACGATCTTGAAGTAGCGGGCCTTGGGGGCTGGAAGCTCGATGCGGTTGCGGCTGATGTCCAGGTAGCGCGAGAAGTCGAAGATGGCCTGATCGCGGACAATCTCCTGCCATTGGCCGGGTTGGTTGCTGGCGTAGACGCTGACGCGCTTCTCGTAGTTGCGCATGGGGGTGTCGATGATCAAATAGTGGAGTTCATGGGCGGCGTTTTCCAGGCGGACCTCGATTTCGAGGCGGTTGGCGGGCAGTTCCTTGAGGGATAGTGTTTGGGAGGGCACGGGCTGGTCGACGTATCGGATTTCGGTACTGGTCTGCTTTTTGAGTAGAAAGGGGATTTCGGACGAGGTGCTTTCAAGGGCCAGGCGCAGGTCGCGGTAGTCGTCCGCGGTCTGGGCGTAGGCTTCGGCATCCAGGGGGATGGCCGCGATGCTTTCCATCGAAATCGCCTTGGTGTGGACCGGCTTGTAGAAGCGGTAGTCGCGGGTCGAGAATTCGGCGGCGGCATGAAAGGACAGAAGACAGGCAAGAGCGATGGTCCTGCAGATAGACATGGGGTCAAAACTCCTTTTTCTTCATGTTCCTTCTGTATCGCCGATGGCGAACTTCTGGCGGTTTTTCAGGTAGAAGACGGAGCCGGCCAGCACGATGAGGCCCAGCAAGGTGAACGCGATGATGCGGTAGAGGGGGTCCAAATGGGCCAGGTCTTTCAGGAAAATCTTGATGCTGACGATAGCCAAGAGGGCTAGCCCGGTCAGGCGCAGATGCAGCGATTCCCGGGTGATGCCCCGGACCAGGCAGGCGATGGCAAAGAGCGACCAAGTCAGGGAGACCCCGCCTTTTTGGAATCCGGGCAGACTGATGCCTAGGAAGGTGTTGACTTCCAGGGTCAGGTAGACGAAGAGCAGGCCGGTGGCCAGGGCCGCGAAGAGCCCGGCCAGGTTGCCCGCCTTTTCCTGCCTGGCCAGAGTGGCGGCCGTGAAGAAAAGAAAGGCGATGACCGCCCCAAAGTCCAGGAGTCGCATGATGGTGTGCGTGGCCGAGTAGACCGCGCCCCCATAGAGATAGCGATGCGGATAAAGATTCCAGGAGGGCAAGTCGACGGCGGCGAACTTCAGCAGCAGGCCGGCGATCGCCAGGAAGAACAAGGTTTGCAGGCCGGCGCTGTTGGTGCGCCAGGCCATCTGACTTAGCAGGGCGCAGAGCCCGATCCAGAGCAAGGTCAGGGCCGGGTGGCGCAGGGGGGTGTACAGGCTGAGGAACAGGCGGTTCAGTTCCAGGTGCAGATAGAGGAAACCTGTGGCCAGGGCACCCAGGAAAAACAGGCGCAGAGCCAGGTTGGTCTTCAGGAATTCGCCGATGTCGTTCTCTCTGGAGACCGCCAGGGGAAGGCGGGCGGCGGCATGTTTGAATAGACGGCAGGCGCCGGCAAAGGAGGCGACGGGGGCGCCAAAGACGATGAGTCGTTCAAGCAAGTCAGGCCAGTACTGGCCGAAGGGGACATGCCTGGGTGCCCGGAACTCCCGGCCCAGATCCAGGAACCAGACCCGGCCCAGGACGATCGCGTACAGCAAATAGCCGATGTGGCAGATGAAGCGGCTGTCCAGCTTGGTGCCGATCCAGAGCACCAGGAAGGCCTGTAGCGCCCAGCTGACCGTCAGCCATTGTTCGCTCAGCAGCAACGGCATGGTGATGGTCACAAAAAAGGCGGCCAGGCCGATCATGGTCAGCAGCAAGGGGCGGTCCGCCAGGCGCCGCCGGAGGAAGGTCAGCACTTGGATGATGTAGTAGGCGGCCAGGGCGAGGCTGACGGTTGCGACCCACTCCCGGCCGTAGGCCCGGCTGATAAGCAGGTGGCTGAAGTGGGAGAAAACGCCGGCGTTTAGGACCAGTCCCGTCAGTTCGATCATGGTGGCCTTGCGGGCGTGCAGCACATTGTAGAGGTAGTTGAGGCTGGAGTAGAGCATGAAAAACAGCACTAGGAAGGGCATCACCTTCCAAAAATCGGTCGTGACATAGTAGCGGTCGATGGCCGCCGCGGACAACCCGTAGGTCCCGGCCAGGCCCAGATAGTTCAGCAGATGCCAGTTCTTTTTGTGGGCAATGCCGACAATTCCCAGTCCGAGTAGCAGCAAATAACTGAAAAGCCCCACGAAGTTTGCCTCTCCGGTGCTGAGCATCACGGGGGTGCCATAGCCTCCGACGATGCCTAGAATGGCGATCAGAGGCGAGTCGACACAGACGGCCAGGACCCCGGCGCAGAGGGTGACCGCGGCCATGAGCCCGAAGACCGGAATGGCCGGCATGAGGCCATAGAGGTTGGCGGAGGCGAAAAGGCTGAAATACAGGGTGGCCAGGCCGCCGCCGATCAATCCCTGTCCCAGCAGATGGTATTGCTTGCCCAGCAACCGCAGACCCGTCATGATCAGGCCGATGCCGGCCAGCAGGCCAAGGGTTATCCGGCCCGCTGGAGGAATCAGATTGCGCTCGAAGGATTCACGCAGGAAGAACCCAATGCCCACCACCGCCATAACGATGCCGATGCGCACCAGCCAGGTGGTGGCAATGGCAAACTCGATCTTGACCCCCTCCGGACGCGTCTCGGCTCCGAATAGGATCCAGTTCCAGGTTTTGCGCAGAATCTCCAGCGCGGCGAGTTCCAAAGGCGATTTTCGGTGGTGGCTGGGGTGAGGGGGCCGTATGGCCTGCCGGGGCGGAGCAGGCGGCTGGGGTGGTTTCCGTGCGGGCGGGGGCGGTTTCAGGGCAATTTCGGCCGTAGGCGCGGTGCCTTGGGGCAGCGCCGGTGCCTTTGGTTTTTCGGGGAGTGACTCGGCCGGGGGAGGCGCCGCGGATTCCGTCGGGTGCGGCGGCTGGGCGGGTTCCGGGGAGGGCTCGTGTTGGCTTTCGGGGACCCCGATGGAACGCGCATGGGCTAGGTTCTGCCTGATGGCCTCCAGGCTGGCGGATGTGTCCTGTTGCATTCGAGTCACCCGGTCGGTCAAGTGCGCCAGGCGCTCCAGCATGAGCTGCTGGTCCCGGTGCAGCCGCCAGGCGGCCCAGCCCCGCCAGACTAGAAACGCGATAAAGGCACCCGTCCCCATCATGAATACTGACACTAGCATCTCTTCCACCTCCAGTCCTCCGTATTTTCGGGTTGATGGGTTGGCTGGCCATCGGTTCGGAGGCGCAGGCATCGGCTTCTGCGCTCCATCAACCCATCATCCCATCACCCCTGGTCGTCGTCGCTGTGGTTTTCTCCGTTGAAACCACTGAAGGTTCGGTAATACTCCCTGTACTCTGCCCTGGCCAAGTTGTAACGTCTGTGCTCATCCTCGGTAAACTCGGCCTTGCGTCTGTTGGTGTCCTCGGCAAGAATCGGCGCGCCGAAGCGGAGCTGGCCGTCCACACAGTCCAGCAGGTTCATTTCGCTATCGCTGAAGACGTCGTTGCTGGTGGAAATGCTCCTGACCGAGGTTTCATCCTGCAGTTGGGTGAACTCCTCGGCCTCCTGAAGCAGCGTCATTTCGTGCTTGAGAACCGCCAGGCAGGCTCCGACCGTCTCCCTCAGCATATCCAGGTAGTGGGTCACCGGCGTCTCCTGCTGCACCTGGGAACGGCGGCTCGCGCTGAGGGTCTCGTCCAGCAAGTCCAGGCACAGGCCGTAGAGTCTGGCCCGCTTGGTCTTGGAACTGATGATCATTTTCCGCTGGAGAATGTCCACAACCCGCTCGTGGGCGGCCTGTCGCCGGGCCGTGAAGACCGATTTGTTCATTTCCGCCAGAGTGTCGCGGTGGGCCCGCGGTGGCCGCCCCTGGCTGGGAGCGTTCCGGGGGTCGTGCGGGTTTTGGGGCAATGGTTTTATCTCACTCACCGTAAACACCGTGTTCTGGCTTTGGTTTCGTTCTGGAAATTTTGGGTCGAGCGGTATGCCGCCTTATCCGTTCCTTTGCGCAAAAGGCTTGGGAGCGGCCCAGGTGGTGCTATATTACACCTTTTTGTTGTGTTTGCCTGCGGTTTCAACGGGTTCTGTAGGCGATTTACCCAATAAATCCCAGATTGTCCTGGGTCGAGAGGAAGCGTTATGAGTCGCGACTACAATGTTGCCATTGTCGGTGCCACCGGTGCTGTGGGTGTTGAAATGCTGCTGACCCTGGAAAAGCGGAATTTTCCGGTGAAGACCCTGAAACTGCTGGCCTCCAGCCGTTCCGCCGGCAAGGAGATGACCTTCAAGGGGCAGACCTTGGTCGTTGAGGAGCTGACCCATGAATCGTTCGAGGGTGTGGACGTTGCCCTGTTCAGCGCCGGTGCTGGCCTGAGCAAGGAGTATGCCCCGTCGGCGGTGAAGGCTGGGGCCGTGGTGGTGGACAATTCCAGCGCCTTCCGCATGGACGAGGATGTGCCGCTGGTGGTTCCGGAAGTGAACCCGGAGGATGTCAAGAAAGCCTCCAGGGGCATTATCGCCAATCCCAACTGTTCGACCATTATCGAGCTGGTAGCCGTGGCACCGCTGCACCGGGCCAAGAAATTGAAGCGCATGGTGGCTTCCACCTATCAGGCCACCAGCGGCGGCGGGGCGGCGGCCATGCAGGAGCTGATCGATCAGACGCGGGACTATCTGGCCGGAAACACCCAGCCGACCCCCGAGAAGTTCGCCCATCAGATCGCCTTCAACCTGATTCCGCACATCGATGTCTTCCAGCCCAACGGCTACACCAAGGAAGAGATGAAGATGGTGAACGAAACGCGCAAGATCATGCATGCTCCGGATGTGCAGATCTCGTGCACCTGCGTGCGGATCCCGGTGTTGCGGGCGCACTCGGAGGCCCTGAATCTGGAGTTCGAGGAGGAAATCACCCCCGAGGAAGCCCGTCGGATTCTCTGCTCCTCCCCCGGCGTCGAGGTGGTCGACGATCCGGCCGGCAATGTCTACCCCATGCCGAAGGATGCTTCCGGCAAGTTCGACGTGCTGGTGGGGCGAATCCGCCAGGATTGTTCGCGGAACGACAAGCGCGGACTGGATCTCTTCGTTAGCGGCGACCAGCTGCTGAAGGGGGCGGCCCTGAACGCGGTCCAGATCGCCGAGCTGCTCTAAGCTCTCCGACAATCGGCATTGACTGAATGCAAAAAAAGCCGGCCCCGTGGCCGGCTTTTTTTGTTGCTGTGGACAACTCGACCATCCGCTCTCAAATCCTGGCGGTCTCTCCAGTCGGTCAAGAGAAATCCGCACATCCGCCCGCTTCCCGAGTAGGCTGAGCCGTTGGCGCAAGTGTGGACTTGACCGAGTGGACTCAGCTGCCTTCAAATTTGGACAGTCTGCCCGGAGGGGATCTTCACCGCTTCGCCGTTGACCTTCAGCCATAGATCCAAGGCCGTGGGGTTGGCCACGGTCGAACAGTCCGCCGAGAACACCAGCTGCTTGAGGGCGGTCATGTACTGGTAGATTTCGATGTTGGTGGCGAACCAGGTATCCTTCAGGCCGCTGACCTGCTGGCAGATTTTCTCGAAATGGTCCCAGTTGTTGAAGTCGATATCCCGGGAAAATTCGTAAGAGTGCCCCCAGATGTAGAGAATACTGGCCCGGGCTCTGAAGCCCAGGTTGGCGAAGCGGTCGATCAACTCGAACACATTCGAGTGGCTGTGGTGGCAGGTGGGGTGCCAGGCCATGAAGTCTTCTGGCAAATTGAAAGAATTGGTGGGCACGGTGGTTCGTGAGTAGACAATGCCGCAGGTCCGGGCCACTTGGATGACCTCGTTGTTCCAGGCCCCGTTGGGGTAGGACATGCCGATCACGGGGTATCCAGCCGCCGCCTCCAATACCCGCCGGTCCTCCATTAGCTGGTGAATCATGTTTTCCCTCGGAACCAGGGTCAGGGTGGGGTGGGTCAGGGAATGGCAGGAGATCTCGTGTCCGGCGAAGAGCGATGAGAATTCGTCGAGGGGGATGCGACTTTCCTGTTGGGTCAGGCCGCCATTGAGGTGGATGGAGGCCTTGAGGCCGTAGCGGTTGAGGATCTCGATCAGTTTCCGGTCCTCAAGGCGGCCGTCGTCGTAGCTGAAAGTGGCGGCCTTTTCCAAGCCTCCGGGGAAACATCGGGTCTCGATGGTTTTCATGGTTGGGGTTCCTGTGTAGATGGCTTCACGTTTTAGTGGCGGAGATGGTGAGTGTGGCGGTTTGGGGAACGTCCACGTGGGTAGCCTGGCGCATGTCCCAGGAGGTTTCGCCGAGACTGATCCGCAGCTGGTAGTGCTCCGGGAGTTTAGTGGGGTCCCAGCTGATGCGGATGGGCTTGCCTTGGAAAACCTGGGCCTTGAACTGCCAAGTTATCGTCGCGGCCGGCGCGCGCAGGTCCTGGTATAGAAACATGCCGGTGTCGGGCTGGACGAAGGCGGTATAGCCGGTGGCGATCCCCGGGGGCGGGGCCATGATGTCCAAACGGCGGTCGAATTGGTCGGTCGCCCCGGTTTGGCAGCCAAAGAACACTTTGCCCAGATGGCCGTGCTTGAGGTTGAGTTGGACCAGAAAATCGTCTCCGGCATGGCTGAGGCCGGCGGTTGCCAGACTCAGGCAGCAGGACGCGAGAAGGCGGCGGATTCTCATGATGGTGTCCTTTTCATTGCAAAACCAGACAATCTATTGACGGGGCTTGGGAATGCAAAGGGGACGCATTCGGAAATGGGAGTGGATGTCGCGAGGTAATCACCGGTTATCTCATGGGCAGAGAAGAAGCGGCCGCGAGCCTTTGGGATTCGGTGTGACCCCAAGGTCCCCGGACATCTACTTCGAATCATTTAAACTGCAGTTCCCGTGTACCGATTCTGCCTGGTCAGCCGAATCGCCACTCACGGACCCGCCTGAGTGGTGGTGTGGGCGGCCCCCGTCGTGAGGCTGGGTCCTGTCCCGATCGGTGTTCTTTCTAGAATTTGTGTGCCCAGGTTCTGACGCCCTGCATGATCATCTCCACTGAGATCGTGCCTACGAAAAGGGCCGTGATGCGCCCCGCAATCTCGATGTACCTTTGAATCAGGGGTTCCCGTTTGGGGCGGACGACATCGTGCAACGCCTTGAGTCCAATCATGATGACGACGGAGGCTACGACTGCGGTCAGAATTGTGGCACAGGCTGGGATGACGTCGTGTTTCTTACCAATGATGACACTCGCACTGATCGTGCCCGGCCCGATGAGGATGGGCATGGCAATCGCACCTGCGAGGTGTTCTGACTCACCCCGCAATACCTCGATTGCCGTCGGACCACGGAAGACGAACTGAAGACCGATGAGCAGGAACACGACGCCACCAAAGATCTGGAACGAGGCAAAGTCGGCCTGCATGACGTCGAAGAACACCGCGTCACCGAGCACCGCAAAAAGGCAGAAGAAGGCCGTGGCGATGAGTGCGGCTCGCACCAGTACGCGGACAAACTGCTGGCGGTCGAGCTTCTGAACCACATCGATCAGGTAGATGATCAATAGGAACGGGTTCAGTAGCACCAGTAGCAGCGCCGTTGATCTGATCAGTTCTCTCATCTTCTCAAATCTTCCTTTTGGCCATGTTGCACCCTGGGTGCTGGAGGGCGAGACGCCGTCGAGCCGAGCATTGCCCCTGTCTTCCTCGGCGTTTCCCGGCGAAGTCATCTGAGGGCGTGCTGGTCTGGAGTCGGCGTGTGAATGGGAGTTGGGTGCGACGTGTCCCTGCGTCGCTTCGCGACCGTCTTCCTTGTCCGTCGCTGGGGGTGTCAGCTGGGGCCGGGGTGGTCTTGGGCGGCGTGCTTTGGGAGTTGGGTGCGGCTTGTCCCTGCGTCGCTTCGGGTTGTCGTCGGGCTGACGCCCGACCCACGGGAGGGGCACGCGCCCCTCCCGCCCC
>JBFJXC010000018.1:0-22053 GCA_041623325.1 Lentisphaeria bacterium
CTGCGGGGTGTTTCCATGGGGGAGGAGGCCGAAGGACGGATCACGGCCTTTTCCCGTGCTCTGCCGCAGCATCCGGTGTTGAGTCAGCGGGTGGAACACGTGAAGCTGAGCAGCCTGGGCCCGGACAGCGCTCATCGCGGACCGGGCGTACCCGACACGGAGTTTGTGATTGTCTGCGAGTATATCCCGTTCAACTGGAGCCAGGACCATGTCGAACCACCCCAGCGCTAAGCAAAAACGCCAGTATCTGATTTTGTTGTCGATTCTCACCGCGGCAGTCTCCCTGGCTTTCTGGAATCTGCTGCTGGCCCCGATGCTGCTGAAAAGCCGGGGCTTGGAGCGCCGAATTGCCGCCAGCCGGATCCGCGGGCAGGCCCATAAGCGCCTGATGGCGGCCGAAACTAGGGTCCAGGCCGAATACGATGCCGCGCGGAATAGCCTCCTCGCCCGGTTGGATCGCCAGTTGCCTCCCTCTGACAATGCCATGGCCTGGATCGGCGAGCGCATCAGCAGGGCGGCCGCCGAAGCGGGAATTCCCGACGAGTGTCGCGCCTTCAGCGAAGTGCCGTCAAACCGGACGCGAGGCGCCAAGACAGAACCAGCCGAATTGCTGGACGATCTGGTCGTGAATGTGACGCTTCGCTGCGGCTATCATCAGTTGGGGCGCTTTCTGGACGGTCTGGAAACGGCCGTGCCATTGATGCGGCTCAAATCCCTTTCGGTTGGACATGACCGGAGCAGCGCCGAGCCCCGGCTGCAAATCCAGATTGCTTGCTGGTTCCCGCACCTCAACCAGGAGGCCTTTCCGGCGGTTTCGCATCCGAAGACGGCTAAACCCGTTGTGGCGATGGCCAAGACTGCGGGAAGGCAAAGATGATGGCAAGGCACGCTCTGAGTCTAGCCCTGGTCTGTCTGCTTCCGGTCGTCCAGGCCGCATCAGCGGGCGAGTCGGGGCGGGTCGTCCCCGTCCAGGGCTACGATGTGCCCGACCAGGTCCGGGATCCTTTCTTTCCGCTTGTGACGGAGGTTGCCGAGCCCGCTCCGGCGCCGCCCGCGCCGCCAGCACGATCATCGGTTGCCGCCGTTGACTTGGAGGCCCTTGCCGGTCAGATCCGGTTGCAGACGGTGATCTCGCGGGGTGGGCAGTGCCTGGCGGTCATCAATCGGACCTTGGTCAAGGCCGGCGATACGGTGGACGTTTCCCTCCAGGGGCGGCGCATCGCCCTGCGGGTGGCCAAGCTCGAACTCGAACCGCCTCAGGCCAGGCTGCTCTACGGCAAGCAGGCCGTGCTGGTCAGTCCGAATGGATTTGTTCTCGAACCAGAAAAGGAGACGCAACATGAGTAGCAAATGGTTGAAATGTGTGGGGCTGACATTGTTGGCGGCGACGATGGCGATCAACGGTCATGGCGGAGGGGAGGGTGGCGAACAGCCGTTGCCAGAGAACGCCCTGGCGAAGGAGAAGGGGCAGCTGGACAGCTCTGCGCAGGGCGATCTGGTGCGCATGACCATTAACGAGGCCAAGATCCAGGACGTGCTCGAATCCCTGGCCGCCCTGCGGCCGGGAGTGAACATCATTACCGCTCCGGAGGTGCAGGGAACGGTCAGCCTGCTGACCCTGCGGGACGTGAGCTGGGATACGGCCTTGGAGCTGGTGGCCGATGCCTTGGCCCTGGAGGTGGTCAAGGAGAAGGAGAATCTCTACCGAATCCGCCGGCCGCGGCAGCAGGTGGCCGAGAAGCTGGTTGTGGAGCTGCTGACCGAGGCCGACGTGGCCGAGTTGAGCGATGCCCAGGTGGCCGACCTGCTGGACTCGGCTGGCAATAGGGCGGCCGTGAGCACTCCTGCCGCCCGCGAGCAGCTGCGGCAGCAGGCCGGACAGTTCGTCAGGAGCCTGGTGGTCGAGGAGCAGCCGGCGGTCAAGGTGATCAACGCCCTGGCCAAGAAGTCGGGGCTGAATTTCTCCTTTGCGACCTCGCCCAGTATCATCCGGGTCGAGACCGAAGACTCCAAGCAACCGGCCGAAACGTTCCAGGTGAAACTGCCGCCGGTAACGCTGAATCTGAGACTGATGCGGGTGGTCGACGCCATTCGGCTGGTGGCCAGCCAGGGCGGGCTTTCCAGCAACCTGCAGAATGGGGTGTGGGTGTTCGCTCCCCAGTCGGCCAAAAAGCTGCAGTCCGAACCGTTGGTCATGGAGACGTTCCAAGTCGATTTCCTGCCGCTGGACAAGAGCCTGGTGGAGGTCTGCAGGGGATTGGTGTCCGAACGCGGCGAGGTGAGCGCGGGCAAAAACAAGGTGCTGATTGTGCGGGATACCGCCGACGGCATCGAGGCGGTCCGTCGGGCCTTGGAGGTGATGGACAAGGCCACGCCGCAGGTGCTGATCGAGGCCCGCTTCTTCGAGCTTAGCGACGGGGCCCGCAAGGATCTGGGCATCGATTGGAAGCAGCTGGGCGGCGACGGCGATGGTCTGGTCCTGAACGCGGATTTCGCGGCGGGGCAGCTGACCGACTCCCTCAAGAACCGGGTCAAGGCGGCCACGCTCAATGTCAGTGATCTCGGGGTGGTTCTCAAGGCGCTGCAGGAGGACAGCGGCGTCAAGCAGCTGGCCAATCCCAAGATTCTGGTCAGCAGCGAAGAGCAGGCCACCATCCACATCGGCGAGCAGCGGCCGATCATCAAGAGTTCGCTGGAGACGGACGCCAGCGGCAACAAAATCACCACCTACGAGCTGGATCCGGCCTACGGCGGAGAAAAAATCCAGTCCGAGCAACTGGTGACCCGCGAACAGCACCAGAGCCAGGCGCGGGACTACACGGTTCGCAAAGGCTATCTGGACCTCGGAACCAAGTTGACGGTGGCCCCCTCGGTCAAGACGGACAACGAGGTGTACATCAAGGTCATTCCCGAGCTGACTTCCATCCTGCGCGAGATCGAACTGACCTCCGGCGACACCACCATCCAGTATCCTGTGCTGTTCTCCACCAGGGTGCGCACCGAATTCACGGTCCAAAGCAACCAGACCATCGCCATCGGCGGCCTGGTGAACGAACGGGAGAGCAGCGGCCGGCGCCGGGTGCCCGGGTTGGGGCACATTCCCTTGCTGGGGCGCCTTTTCCGGTACGACTACAAGGAGAAAACTCAGAGCGAGACCATCGTCTTTCTGACCGTGAAGATCGTGCCCAGCCAAGAGCTGACGGCCAAGTCGGGCGTGCCCATCCGCTCCTACCTGGCCGAGCCGGAGATCGAACGCATTGAGAAGGAGGATGCCGAGGGCAGTTCCTACGATTCCGAACGTGCCCGCGATGTGCTCCGGCAGATCGAAGCCGAGGCCGAAGCCCAGCAGTGGTCCGCCGAGAAGATCCGCCAGACCATCGCCGAGCGCCTGGGGCTGGTCCGCAAGCCCGGCGAGGGCCTGGTCGAGCCGCTGCCGCTTGGGCACGAGCCTCTGTCCGAACCCCCGGCTCCGGCGGCCGGCATGGGCCTCAAGGTCTCCGCCCAGATCACCGTGCCGGAAGCGTGATCTGGACGATGGGAAAGTGACAGGTGCGCTTCGCGCGGCCAACGCTGTAGCCTTACCCAAGAAAGGAGAGCGAACATGACGGGATCGGCAAGACAAACCGGGGGCCAGCGGGGCTCGGCCATGCTGGCGGCGGTGTATTGCGTGTTCGTGGTCTCCATGGCCGTAACGGGCATGGCCGCCTTGATGGGGCACGACACCCACCAGGGGAGGCGGCTGGAGAAGCGCACCCAGGCCGCCCTCATTGCCGAGGGGGCCGCCGAGTATGCCATCGCCCGCATCGCGGCCGATTTCTCCCGGCTATATTCCCCGACGGGCGACATGCTGGCCGGACAGATGGGCCAGGGAAGCTATCGGAACGAGCTCGTCCAAACCGGGGAGGACATCTACTGCCTAGCCGCCACCGGAACCGTTGGCGAGGTCTCGTTCACGATCAAGGCCCATCTCCAGGTCTGCGATCCCTACTTGGTCTTCCGCAAAGCCATTTTTTCGGACAATAGCATTGACGGCGGCGGCAACGGCCAGATCGTCAACAGCACCCACAGCAACCGCAACACCACCTACTACGGAAACTGCCGGGTGGACGGCCGGGTGGATTCGGTGGGGGTGTCCACCGTGCAAGGCAACAGCCAGGTGACCGGAGAGGTCGCCTCGAACATGCCCGCGTTGATGTTCCCCACCCTGGACTTGGGCTACTACTACAACGTGGCCGCCGCCAACGGCCAGGTCTACTCGGGCGACAAAAGCCTGAAGGGAAACTACGCCCCCGCCGGGGGCGTGATGTGGGTGGACGGCGATGTCAGCATCAAGGCAAAAACCACGTTTGCCGGCTGCCTGATCGCCACCGGAACCATCACCCAGACCGGCACCTTCACCCAGACGCAGGTGGAGGATTTCCCCGCGTTGGTCAGTCGGGACGGGGACATCGGCCTGTGGGGCGGAACCGTTCTAAACGGGGTGGTTTACACCAAGTCCGGGTTCGTGAACATCCACGGAGGCACGCACCTGCACGGCAGCATCGTCTCCTGGGGCGGGGTGAACCTGAACGGCAACTGGGGGGTGATCGACCACAAGGAGGAGCGCCCCGAAGTCGAAGAGACGCAGCGGGTGTCGCTGCTGGCCTGGGAGAGCTGACGGGTATGAAGACCTCTTGCAGACGAGCAGGCCCCTTCTCCATGGTGGAGGTGATGGCTGCCATGGTTCTGGCTACGGTGGTCATGGCCGCCTCCATCTCCTTCTTGAGCTTCGAGAAGTGGACATCCGATGCACTGACCCGGCGCATGACCGCCATCTCCCTGGCCAAGAACCGGCTTGAGTATCTGAAGCGCGTCCCCTTCAGCGAGATGTCCTATTATGCGGAGAACGACGTCCGGATCAACGCCGAAGGGGTGCCGGACGAAACCGGCCGTTATCTGCGCAGCGTGGTGGTCGGGGCCGAATCCTTTGCCACCAGGCCGGTCGACATAACCGTCTGCTCCCCCGGACAACTTGGCCGACCGGATGTGCTGGTGCCGTTGTCCACGATCATCCGGGATCCGGAAACCCTGGAGAATTGAGCATGTTCCGTTCCCCGACCAGGCCCCGTTTTACCCTGACCGAACTGCTGGTGGCGGTCACGGTTTTCATGACGTTGATGGGGGTGCTGCTGCCGGTCGTGGCCACGGTCAGCCGTGACTATGTGATCACCCGAAAACGCAGCGAGTTGCGGATCGAGGCCTTGCTGGCTGTAGAGATGATCAAGAAGGATTTCTACGCCACCGCACCCGACCAGGTCATTCCCGCCCCCAGCAATGCGGCCGCTTATCAGGCCGTGTCGCTTCCCGTCCTCCGGCGATCCGCCGGCGAGACCGCCGATCCCCGTGGCGGCGGCGACTCGGTCCTGTGGACCCACACCATCGTCTATCACCTGTTTTCGAACCCCGATGGCACGACCCAGCTGCGCCGCACGGTCTTCGAAAACCGGGACAACTCGCTGACCGCGGACGAGCGGTACGATCAGTTGCTCAGCGTTCTCAACCGTGGCGATGCCGGCGCGGCCTTCAACGGCCAGAATGCCAGCACCCGGACGATTCTCAAGCAAGTCGAAGATTTGGCCATCCGGGTCAACGAATCCTCGGTGGATACGTATTCGTCGCTGCCCGGTCGCCGGCATGTCTACTGGGGATCCCGGGTGCTGGGCCCCGGCAACCATACCTTCACCTTTGTGGTGGCCGGCCGCAACGAGCAGTCCACGGGCTACGGGCTGGGATTGGACACGTTGACCGTCAGTCCCACCGGCAACCGCTTGGAGGGCGAGTGCCTTTCCATGACCAGCACCGGCGCCCTCTGTCAGGTTCAGGACATGTCCGCCTTTGCCGATTGGAGCAACAACGCCCAGGTCTGGTTGCCCGCCACCGGGCCAGGGGGCACGATGACGGCCACGGTCTACAACGACACCTGGATGAAGGCCGCCTTCGCGGCCAGCGGCGCCGAGCCGTACCGCACTCGGGTTGTCGAAGATGCCGACAGTGGTCAGGTGGTGGTGGAAATGGCCGGGAACACCGAAACCTGGGTGGCCGCCACGCAGGCTCCGAACGCCATCTTGGCCGATCAAGGCTACGAGGATGCCACGATCCGGGTTTTGGTGGCCGGCGGCGATCCGCTTCTGGGCAACAACATCCTGTCCGCCGGCATGCGGTCCCGGGTGCGTTTTTCGGCCAATCCCACGACCGGCAGTCTGGCCATCGAATCGGCCACCATCATGGAGCGGGCCAGTGGCTGCAACGGGGTGCCGGGAACCCTGCGGCAACTCACCTTCGCCGATGCTGCGGTCGAGCCTGGGGTGATGGTCGGTGCCGGTGGCACGTCGGTGACCATCCCCGCCGGAATGTCGGTCTATTCAGACGTCACCGACTGCCCCATCGATCCGGAGAAGGACTACCTGGTCAGTTTCCATCTGTCCGATCAGCCTGAACAGGCCATGCCGACCGCGTGGGGCGGCGGTACGGGGCAGGTGCACGCCTTCGTCATTCCCGGCGACGACCAGGCAAGGGAGGTGTTGGCCGACTGGAGCGCGGTGGAGCCGGCACGGATCGCGTCCCTCGACAAGGTGGTCGGCGTGGCCGCCGTCTTCACCTCCTATCCCGACATTGCCACCTACACCTCGGAAGTCTTCGACACCCGCCTGGCCGCCCCCGAATTCGCCAACATGGTCGCGGTCGCCTCCGGTCTCGGCCCCTCCGCGGATGTCCGGCTGCGTCTGCGCTCCGGAAACGAGCCGGACCTGTCCGACGCCTTCGGCTGGGAGCTGGCCGCCGACTATCCCGCCGCCGAGTCCGGCGTCGATGTCGCCGCTCTGGCCCGCAAGCGATATGTCCAGTTCCAGGCCGTTTTCCGCTCCTTTCCCCCATACGACACCACGGCTAGGTTGCACACCTTCGCCCTAACGTGGCCGGGGGCCACCCAGGGAATCGACCTGTCCGCCGTGCTGGCCACCGGCCCGGCCAACGGCAAGGTGAATCTGCTGGTTGACGGCGAACCCACCCCCATTACCGGGTTCACCTTCAGCGGCATCAGCGTGCGAACCTTCCAATCAACCCGATTCCAACATGCCATCTCGGTGCACAGCGAACCGCGAAACCGGTAGGCCGGTTTCGGGTTTCAATCCGGTTCGGCCTGCGGATTCAGGTTTCAGTAGTTGAGTGTTCAGGGGCAAATCGTGATCGTCCTTAGACGACAGGCAGAGGGGGTGATAAAACCGCAGAAGGTGTTCTGGGGTGGCTACAGTGGTTACTTCAAAGATCTCGATGGCCATCTTTGGGAGGTGGCTCACAATCCGTTGTTTTGGGTGGGGCCTAGAGATGAAAGCGCATAACCATCGTCAAGAGGAAATTTGAGGGGATCGGCTGGCAACCGGCCGGATCGGCAAGCGCGCCGCGGTCGGTTTAGTTCGCCTGGATGTCGCCTTCGAGTTGGTCCATGCGGAATGCTGTCCGGAATCGAGGTTGGCAATCGAATGGTGGTCTGCCTTGTCATGCCCCCACGTGAAGCTTTTCGAAAGAAGTGATCGCGAGTTGACCTTGCATTCCAACAGACGTGAGAAGGAGGCAAGAAAGAATTTGCGGTTCTTGGATTGGAATCGGACATTGTCTTTGGGCACTGTGCTCTCTTGAGAATCCTGGTGTTGAGAGCTTAGCAGGGTCAAGCGTGCTTGAGGCAGGGAGAGTTGGTCACGAAAGGGAGTTCCGGATGAAACGCTGTAGACGACTGGTTGTTCCGCTTGTGCTGGTGTGGGTGTTTTGGGTAATCCCAGCTGAGTCGGAAGGCAGATGGTGGGAAAAAGCGATTGGCATACTGGGCGCTGGCCGCGAGAAAACGCCACCAAGCGACCTCAGTCTCGATGAAATGGGCGGAGCGTTCAAGGAGGCGTTGCGGATCGGCTCGGAACATGTCGTCGGCCAGCTGGGAAGGCTCGATGGTTTCAATGGGGATTCCGCGGTTCGTATCCCCTTGCCCAAGGAGCTGAACAAGGTCAAGACCATGCTGACGGCCGTCGGGATGTCGGGAATGGTCGATGACCTGGAGTTGAAACTTAACCGGGCCGCCGAAGCGGCTACCCCCAAGGCGAAGGCGCTATTTTGGCAGTCCATTCAGGATATGAGCTTCGAGGATGTGAAAGCCATTTACACCGGGCCGGACGATTCGGCCACGCGCTATTTTCAGGGAAAGATGTCGCCGGCTCTGGGCAAGGCCATGGGCCCCATTGTGTCGGAAAGTCTGTCACAGGTGGGGGCCGTTCAAGCCTTCGACAGCGTCATGGGCAAGTATCAGGCGCTGCCTTTCGTGCCGAACGTCAAAGCTGACTTGACTGACTACGTTGTCCAAAAGGGAATGGATGGAATTTTCTACTATCTGGCCAAGGAGGAAGCGGCGATTCGGAAGGATCCGCTCAAACAAACCACCGCCTTGCTCAGGAAAGTCTTTGGCGTCAGGCGATAAGTCGGACGTGATCTTCCCAGCCCCCCCCGCCGGATGGGGGGAGAGGAACTTCGGGAGGCGATCAAGGCGATGCATCCCGGACCCATTCAGAGCGCAACGTTTTGCGATCTTCGCCGGCCGGACGCACGTCTGGGTGCCGGCGGGGGCGTCGGCACTAGTGCCGCCGGGCGCGAATAGGGGCCCAATCTACGGAGGGCTTTCCGCTGGGCCGTCTTCCGCGAACGCGAAAGTCCCTACAGAGTATCGGCGTCGCGGTCGCGGAAGGCGGAGCGCGGAAATCCCCCGCCGGAACGGTTGGCCTCTTCCGGCGCGGATACCGCACCGCCGGACTCGGGACTTGTCTTCGGACAGGCCCGCAAGTCCGGCGGTGTGGCCCCGCATCCGGAATAGGCCAATAGATTGAGCCCCTATTCGCGCCCGACGGCACTAGAAGGTGACGGTGACGCTGGCGTAGACGGAGCGTTCGATTTCCACGTTGGTTTCGCGGTTGCTGGAAACGGCTTCCGGATGCCGGGAGTCGAGCAGGTTCTGGCCCCAGATGGAGAATTCGAGGTAGTCGGTCGGTCGCCAGGTCAGCCCCAGGTCCAGGCGGACGTAGGCGGGGGCGTCCAGGGCTGGAGCGAAGTCGTACCCGACTTGGTCGACATAATAAAGGGCGGCGTTCAGTTCGAGGCGGTCGGTCATGTCCCAGCTGGATCGGACGTTGAACTGGTGGCGGGGATCGAGTCCGTCATAGCGGGTGGACGGGTTGGGGCCCTCGTGGTCGATCCCCAGGTAGGAATAGGCCCAAATCAGGCGCCAGTTGGCGGCGGCCTGCCATTGCAGCAACGCCTCCAGCCCGTGACTGTTGGAATCCACGATGTTGCCAAATTCGCCGGCCGCGAGGTCGCCCAGGCCCTCGTAACGGCTGTAGAAGGTGGCCAGGTCGAGGGTCAGGCGGCTGTTGACCTTTCGCCGGTAGCCCAGTTCGTAGGTCCAGACCTTTTCCGCATCGAAATCCTCGGATCCGAACCGCAAGCCGAAGGCGGTCAGGTCCTGTTCCAGGCGCACGGAGGTCCGCACGGAGCGGGATATGGCCGCCCAGGCTGTCTGCCGGTGGTCCGGGGTCCAGGCCAGACGGGCGCTGGGCTGAATTTCGAAGTCGGTTTGATTGTTGTGTTCGAGCTTGGAACCGACCATGAGGGACCAGGCCGGCGACAGGGCGATCGTGTCCTGAATGAAGCCGGACAGCTTGTGGAGATGGCGGCTGTCGGGATCGAAACCGATCTGGACGATGGAGCCTCCAGCGGCTTGGAGTTCCGTGAGGGGGTCGATCTGATCGGCGATGAACTCATAGGCCAGGCCCCACATCAGGCGGTGGGAGTCGGTGGGGATAAGAGTGTATTGGAAGTCGAGGTTGAACAGATGCCGGCGTTCGCCGAAGCCTAGGAAGGTACTGCCATTGTCGGCCAGGGCATCGGTCTGGTGGTAGTCCAGGTAGTCGTAGTAGCCTTTTAGGGTCCACCCACTGTCGTCGGGGTGTTTCCGACTCAGGGTGGTTTGCAGGTAGGCTCCATGGACCGTGTCCTCGAAGATTCGTCGGGCTGGCGCGAACTGGTCCGCCCCGGCCTGGTCGATTCCGCTCCATTCGCCTTTAATCGACAGGTGCAGGCCCTCGGAATTCTTCCGGTCCAGCCGGAAGCCGGCCCGAAGACTCTGCCAGTCGTCGATTCCATCCTCTCCGGTTACGGCCTGGTGGCGCCCGTAGTTGCCGTACTTGCCCCAGACTCGATAGGCGAGACGGTCGTTCACCTGCTCCCCGTAGCGGACGAATCCGAAGCCGCGGTCATGGCTGCCGCCGACGACGGTCGCGGCCCCGCCCAGGGTTTCGGATGCCTCCTTGGTGATGATGTTGATGACCCCGTTGACCGCGTTGGCCCCCCACAGGGTGGCCCCGGGGCCCCGGATGACCTCGATTTGCTTGATGTTTTCCAGGGGGATGTCCTGGGCATGCCAGCGCACGCCGCCGAACGTGTGGTCGTAGATGCTGCGCCCGTCGATCAGAACCAGCAGCTTGTTGGCGAATCGGGAGAAGTTGATGCCGCGGGTTGAAATCGCCCAGTTATGGGAGTTGAATCGGGCCACGTGCATTCCGGGCACCATGCGGAAGAGTTCCGGCAGCGTCCGGTGTCCGGAGCGGCGAATGTCATCCTGAGTAATGACGAAGGTGGCTGCAGGGGTTTGAAACCAGGACTCATCGCTGCCTGTGGCCACCGTGATCTTGACGTCCATCAGTTCCTCGATGCTGAGGGCAAAGAGCCCCGGGGGGCCTTCGGTCGAGGCGGGGCAGTGGGCGGACAAGACCAGGAGCAGCACCGCGGCCGCCACGAGGCGAAGCGGCCCCTGGCGCAGAGGTTTTTCCCGTCGGTCTGCGGGCTTTGATGTGGAAGCCATGGCGGCCTTCCCTCCGGTTGCATTACGGCGCGGCCATCGGACATCGATAGAGAAACCTACCATCCGTGGGGTGCAATATGCAAAGCTTCTCCTGTAGCGGCGGTCACTCTTGCCGAATGGCTCGCCCAAACGCCGCGGGGAAGACGCAAAATGTCCGGCTGGGTCCGCATCGGCTTCGAATGCCATTATGGTATAGGCGGCAACCATGCCGTCAAACGACAGGATGCACCCATGACTTCATCCCTTCTACAGCAATTGCACGAATGGTTCAGGGCCTATGGCGCAGGTTTTGCGGAGGCGGGACTCTTGCCGCCCATGCAGCGGCTTAAGTACGATCACTGCCAGCGGGTGGCCGAGAATGCCCGGGCGATCGCCGAGGGGCTGGAGTGGCCGGCCCAGGCTCAGCTTCGGGCCGAGGCGGCGGGGCTGCTGCACGATGTGGGCCGCTTCCGGCAGTATGCCCAGTACCGCACCTTCGTGGATCGCAATTCCGTGAACCACGCGGAGTACAGTTGCAAGGTGCTGGCCGAGGAGAATGCTCTGGACGGCGTTTCCTGCGAGTGCCGCAAGGTGATCATGGACGCGATCCGGCATCACAATGGCCGGGATCTTCCCCCGGGACTGCCGCCCGAAAGCCTGGCCATGCTGAAGCTGGTGCGGGACGCGGACAAGCTGGACATCTACGAGGTGGTCGACGATGCGCTCCGGAATGACCAGCTGCATCTTTATCCGGAGATTGTCCTGCATGTGGATGTGGACGGTCCCCCCAGTCCGGCGGTGCTGGAGGGCATGGCAAGCGGAACCAGCATCGGCTACGAGCAGCTCAAATCCCTCGCCGATTTTCTGCTGATCCAGCTGAATTGGGTGTACGATATCAACTATATTCCAGCTCTGCGCCTGATCCGGCAACGCCGCGTGGTCGAGCGGATTGCCGACCACCTGCCGGATTCGGAACGTATTCGAGCCTTGCTGCGGCAGACAAGCGGCGAGGTCGGGCGACGAACAGGGGATGCATAACGTTTTAATCGTGTCCCGTTATCGTGCTCCGCCGTCGGGTCCCGGCATGCGACGCCTCCGCATTCGCCAAATGATTTCGGAGCACAACGACGCCAGACGAACGGGCGCCCATCCCAAGGGATGGCAGCATCACTAGCGAAAGGATGTAAGAATGGCTAAAGCATGTGCGCGTCACATTTTGGTTGACTCGCGAGAGATCTGCCAGGAACTGAAAGAGGACATCGGGAAGGGAGCCGATTTTGCGGAGGTGGCCCGGGAGCATTCCCTTTGCCCTTCTGGACAGCAGGGGGGCGACCTCGGGCAGTTCCGCCGGGGACAGATGGTGAAGGAGTTCGATCAAGTTGTGTTTAGCCAGGAGGTCGGCAAGGTCCACGGACCGGTGAAAACTCAGTTCGGCTACCACTTGATCGAAATTACCAACCGTAGCGAATAAATAGATTGTGCAAGTGATGCCCTTGTTCCCAATTGAGACAGATGTGCTGGTCGTCGGCGCTGGTCCGGCCGGACTGATGGCCGCGCTGGCCGCCGCCTCGAACGGTATGCGGGTGACGGTTCTGGAGCAGCTGGGCCGCCCGGGAGCCAAACTGCTGGCCAGCGGGGGAGGGCGGTGCAATCTGACCAACACCCTGTCCCCCGGGGAGTTTGCCGACCGCTTCGGCCGCCAGGGGCGCTTTATGCTGCCGGCTATGGAGACCTTGAGTGCCGACCGCTTGCGGGAGCTATTGGGCACATGGGGCGTTCCCACGGAATGCCCCGACGGCTTTCATGTGTTTCCGGTCTCGAACCGGGCTGGGGACGTGCTGGCGGCTTTGCGACGGGAGTGCGAACGCCACGGGGTCTATCTGCGCCTTGGGGTGAAAGTCGAGAAGCTGCTGATGAGGGATGGCGCGGTCTGCGGAGTTGAGACCGATGTGGGCGGGGTGGAAGCCTCGCGTGTAATCGTGGCCTGCGGGGGCAAGGGATATTCGGGGCTTGGGGGAACGGGCGGGGGTTATAGGCTGGCGGCCCAGGCCGGGCACGAGATTATCGAGCCGGTTCCGGGGTTGGTGGGGCTGGTCACCGAAGCCTCTTGGCCGGGATCCTGCGCGGGGGTGGTGATACCGGATGTGGAATTGTATGTGGATCTGCCGAAACTGCGCAAGTCAACCCTCCACTGCGGCGACCTTCTCTTCACCCACCGCGGTATTTCCGGAATCCCGGTGATCGACCTCTCCGCCACCGTGGCCCGGCTCCTGACCACCCGCCCAACCGTGCCCATGCGGCTGAATCTGCTGCCGGGCATCCCCGCATCCGAATGGGAGCGGCGCCTCGCCGACTGGCAGAAGCAGGACGGACGAAAAACCGTGCGCCGCCTGATCAGCCAATTTCTCCCCAACTCGGTGGCCGAGGCCGTGTGCAGGGAAGCCGGCAATGTCGGCGAGCGCCGCGCCGCAGAACTTCCCAAAGGCGGCCGGGAAAAATTGCTGGAGTGGCTGACCGGGATCCCGCTGGCTGTGGCCGGAACCGAGGGCTTCGCCAAGGCCATGGTCACCTCGGGAGGAGTGGCGCTGAACAAGGTCGATCCCAAAACCCTGCAAAGCCGTTTGGTCTCAGGCCTCTACTTTTCCGGCGAGGTTCTGGATTTGGACGGCCCTTGCGGCGGCTTCAACCTGCAGTGGGCCTTCTCCAGCGGCTGGCTGGCGGGGAGGTCGTGTTGAGGCTTTTATTGGGGGGTGGAGGCTAGTGGTCTGTCAGCGGCACTGTGCAGCGCACGACTGTACCGCCCCCTTTGTTGGGTTCGAATTCGGTGACCCCGCCGACAACGTCGCCCCGGTATTTCATGATGTCGATACCCAAGCCCGGCTTGGCCGTTTCGGAGTCTTCGGACACGCCTTTGCCGTTGTCGCTTATGGACAGAACCAGTTGCCCGCCTGCCACGCGGCAGGCTATGCCGATGCGGCTGGGGCTGGCATGTTTGAGGGCGTTGGTGGTGGCCTCCTGGGCGATGTGGTAGAGATGGGCAGCCACCGAGTGGTCCAGCGGCGGAATCGTTGCCGGGCTGTCGAAGGTGCAGGAGATGCCGGGGCAGCGGCCAATGTCGTCGGCCAGTTCGCGCAGCGCTTCTTCCAGACCCATGTGGCCGATTCGGACCGGGCTGAGGCCTCGGGCCAGACTTCTACTTTGGGAGACGGCCTGCTGGGCCAGCATGACGATCCGGGAGGCCTGGGCAGCTTCCGGGGCGTTGCGGGTTTCGAGTCTGGTCTGTAGCGCCTTGCCAATGAGGGTAATGCCGGTCAGGAGTTGTCCGAGCGAGTCGTGCAGGTCGTGGCCGATGCGTTGGGCGGTTCGGTCGGCGGTCTGCAGCAGTTTTTCCTCCAACTGCCGCACCTTTTCTTGCGTCTGCAGACGCTTGAAGGCAATGGCGATGCTGGCGGCGATTTCCTCGAAGAAGTCGATCAATTCCGGAGTGAAGCAGTCAGGCCGGTGGTCGCAGAAGTGCAGAAGGCCCACGGTGCCTTGGTCGGCATGCAAAGGAATCAGGGCCACTGATTCATAGCCCTCCCGGGAGCAGCGGCCCCGGATCTGGGAGCGTTCCTGATCGGAAAGGGTCCTGACTAAGCCTGTGGTGCTGTTGGTCCAAAAGCTGCCAGCGGGTGTGAAATAGGGTTTGTCCGGCTCGGTCCGGTTGCGGATGATCTTGCCGCATATGCAATCCAGGAGCGGCTGGCCGCCCCGGTCCAGGGCAATCTGGCCGGACGGGGTGCGGATGCACAGCGAATTTTCCGTCTTGATGAAATCCGCAGACAGTCCCGTTTGCTCAAAATACGGGTAGTCGTCTCCTTCAGGCAGGCGAATGCCGATCGCCTCCAATCCCGTGGCTTGCTTGAGAACCTTCAGGAGGTTGCCGATCAAGTGCTGCTGGCTGCCGGGCCGGTTGAGTTCGGCCAGCAGTCGGACCGCCAGTTTCTGCCTGGCTTCGACCGTGAGTTGCATGGATGAGGCCTTCCTCCCTTGACGTCTGATTGCCTAATGCGTCGGTAACTTGCCGTCTCAATTCCGGATTGTCCACGCGGTCCTGGCCTAAACTCGCCGGTGCAACGACTGGCCCCGTGGTCAGGCTCGGAAAATCAGGGCTGGCCCTGCCGGCTTGTCTCACCCCCGCGACACAGCCGCCCGTGCTGTCTTAGCGCCAATACAACTGGCTAGCCGCGTCATTGACAAGACCGCTTGGGATGAGGATATTACCCAGCTGCGCCGCCTGGTCTGGTCCGCTTCTTGCTTCGAGACAGAGTCTGTCTGGTCATTAGCGGGTGGGCCCCGGGCCACGCAGGTCCGCTTGTGAGATGGCGTTAGAGGAAGATGGCAGTGGCGAATCGGCTTAAACTCGGCAACAAAGCAGGCTCCGGCGTCCGGTCTCCTCAAGCCGCGGCGGTCTTGGGCATTCCGGGTCGTTCCGCCCCGGTGGGACCCTTCGGAGTTGGGTTTGAAGAGCTTCTGGAAAGCGTGTACGACGGGGTGCTGGTGACCACTCTGGAAGGCCAGACGGTCAAGTACAACGCCCGTTCCTTGGAATTCTTCGGCTACAGCCACCGGGAAATGGCCCGGTTGAATATTCTCAAGCTGGTCTGCGGCGCCGATGAAGAGCTGCTGGATACGATCCGGCGCTCGGTCCTGGGCAAGCGGCGCGTCTTTATCGAGGCATTCGGGCAGCGCAAGGACAACAGCGAGTTTCCGGCCGAGATCGCCGTCAGCCTCATCCATTTGGCCGGCAAGGCCCAGCATCTGTGCTTCATGATCCGGAACATTTCGGTTCGAAAGGAAACCGAGGAAGAGCTGGAGAAGACCCGTCAGGAACTGGTTGAGAGCGCCCACCGCGGCGGCATGGCTGACATTGCCACCGGAGTGCTGCACAACGTCGGCAATATCGTCAACAGTATCAATGTGTCCTGCGAAGTGGCTCTGGGATCGCTGAAGTCCGAAGCTCTTGAGGTGCTGAACAAAACCAATCAACTGGTGCAATCCCAGGAGAACGTGGCCGATTTCTTTGCCAAGGATCCCCGGGCCGCGAAGTTGCCCCAGCTGTATGCCAAGATCGCGGAGATGCTGGACCGGGAGCAGAAGCGGATCACGGCCGAAGTCACCTCCATGCGCGAGAAATTGGGCACGGTTCGGGATGTGATTGCCGTGCAGCAGGAGTACGCCAAGGCCGGGCTGTTCATGGAGGAGGTCGATCTAAACCAGGTGGTGGAGGATGCCTTGGGCATTATGGAGGCCTCCATCGTTCGGCACCAGGTCGGGGTCAGCAAGGAACTGGGTCAGGTGCCGCTGGTGAAGGCCAACAAGTCCAAGCTGGTCCATATTTTGGTCAACCTGATTAGCAACGCCAAGGATGCGGTCATTTCTCAGCCTCCTGCGCAACGCGGCTTTCACGTGCTGACCACGTGCAAGGATCGCGAGGTATTGCTGAGCGTTACCGACAGCGGCGAGGGGATCGAGTCCGACAAGCTCGGCAAAATCTTCAACCACGGCTACACCACCAAGCCGCATGGGCACGGATTTGGACTGCACACCTGCGCCAACTTCATGACCGAAATGGGGGGGGCGATTTGGGCCGAGAGCCAAGGTCCAGGACGCGGGGCCACCTTTGTAGTCAGTATTCCGCTGGACGACAAGCCAGAACGCAAGCGTGAAAGACATGGATGAGCATCTGAGCAACCGCATTCTTATTGTGGATGACAATCAGTCCATCCACGAGGATTTTCTGAAGATCCTGCCCACGGCTGACGGGGTGGACGGCTACTTGGACGATTTGCTCAGCGACGTCCTGGGCCAGGATCTTTCCGACATGTTCGCCGGACGCCAACGGCAGCCGTTGTACCGCATTTCCCACGCCTTGCAGGGCAAGGACGGCTACGAGATGGCCCTGGAGGCGGCCGAGCAGGATGACCCATTTTCGTTGATTTTTATGGATATGCGCATGCCTCCGGGCTGGGATGGGATTCAGACCATCCGCAAGATTTGGGAAAAACTGCCCCACACCGAAGTCGTCATTTGCACCGCGTATTCGGACTACTCCTGGGAGGATATTCTAACCGAACTCGGGACCAGCGACCAGTTGCAGTTTCTGCGCAAACCTTTTGACGTGGTCTCCGTCAAGCAGATGGCCCTGGCCCTGACCCGCAAATGGAGCCTGGCCCAAAAAGCTCGAAACTACGTGGACGATTTGGAGCGAGAGGTCGCCCTGCGCACGCGCGAACTTCAGGAGAAGCTCGAGGAAATCACTCAGTTGCAGGGCATTCTGCCCATGTGTTCCTACTGCAAAAAGGTCCGGGACGACGCCGACTACTGGCAGCGGGTGGATGAGTATATCAGTCGCCACTCCGAGGTGCGCTTCAGCCACTGCATCTGTCCGGAATGCTACGAGAAAGTGAACGCGGAGCTAGAGGCCATGGAGGCCGGCCCGCGGCCCAGCCGGCGCCTCTAGCCCAGGGCCACGTCCAGCATCATCATCACTGCAAAGCCGATCATGCCACCCATGGTGGCGAAGTCGGTGTTGCCGCCCTGCTGCGACTCCGGGACCAGCTCCTCGATGACCACAAAGATCATCGCTCCAGCCGCAAAAGCCAGGGCGTAGGGCAGAATCGGGCGGGCCAACAGCACAGCGGCGGCTCCGACAACGCCGGCGACCGGTTCGACCCCCCCGGACAGTTGACCGTACCAAAAACTTTTGATCCGGCTCATGCCCTCCCGACGCAGAGGCACGGCCACCGCCGTGCCTTCCGGGAAATTTTGAAGCCCGATGCCGATGGTCAGGGCGATGGCCGCGCCCAGGGAGGCCCCGTGAAAGCCGTTGGCCGCCGCTCCAAACGCCACCCCTATGGCCAGACCTTCTGGTATATTGTGCAGCGTAATGGCCAACACAAGCAGTACACAGCGACGCCAAGACGTCCTGACCCCCTCGGCTTTTTCCATTGGAAACCCAGGGTGGAGGTGGGGCAGAACCGCATCGATGCCCCGGATGAAAAAGCCGCCGGCCAGAAAGCCGATCGTGGCCGGGGCCCATTCCGGCAGCGGCCCGTCTTTGGACATCTCGATGGCCGGGGCCAGCAGCGACCAGAAGCTTGCCGCGATCATGACCCCGGCGGCGAAGCCCAGCATGCCGTCCAGAAGTTTGCGGTTGAACCTTTTAAAGGCGAAGACCACACCGGCGCCCACGGCGGTCACCGACCAGGTAAACAGAGTGCCGATCAGCGCTTGCAGAACGGGGTTCAGACCCTGGAAGGCGGACATCGGACTGGACATTGGCTACCCCCAAAAGAGTCGATTTAGCAGTCTGCCTGGTGTTCCTACATGAGACGTGCCATGTCTACCAAAACCCTCCAATGCTCGGAGTGCAAACTTTTTGCCAGCCAATTCCTTAGCGTTTGCGCCGAGGCCGCCGGCGGCTATGTTAAGGAGTCGCTGGCGTCAAGCCGGCCTTTTTTTGGCGGCCATCGTGGCATTGCCGGGCCGGAAAGCCACAATGTTCGGGGCAGGAGAGACGATGTCCAATTTGCTGCGTATATCCGAGGCGGTCTCGCTGGCCATTCACACCATGGCGGTTCTGGCCCGGGCCCCGGAAAAACGTCTGAGGACCGCCGAGCTGGCCGCGGCCTTGAACGGCGCCTCCGTCAATACGTTGTCCAAGACGCTTCAACGGCTTTCCAAAGCCCGTCTGGTCTGCTCGGTCAGCGGGCCCAGCGGGGGTTACGTCCTGAATGCGCCCCCGGAGATGATTACGCTGCTGGCGATTTACGAAGCCGTGGAGGGGCCTATCGGCCAGGCCGAATGCCTGTTGGGTCAGGTGAATCCATGTTCAGGGGAGCAGTGCGTGTTCGGGGGGTTGGTGCAGTCGGTGCATTCCCAGGTCCGGGACCATCTGGCCAACACCACGCTGGATAAGTTGGTGTGAATAAGACCGCCGTGTTTAGTGCCGCCGGCGCGGCGGCTGGATATGGAAATGTGGCGCCTTTCCCGCCGTGGAAAGGTATTGGTCGGGCGCCGGCGCTCTGGGAAGCGGTGAGGGTTGTGATGTGTGCGCAGTTGTATTTTTCCTTGTGGAAAATAGAGGTTGCGCCCGCGTAGCCGGAAGGGCCACGTTTCGGCCCCGATTGCGGCATTGCGGGGTCGGAATGCCGCCGAGCCGGAGCTGGCGAACGAAAGGAGTCCAGGAGCATGGTCGGAGCAACGGTGGAAGATTTTGAGGTGGCGGCCGTCAAGAAGCTGGAGCTGATGCGGCAGAGCCTGTCGCGTTATTTCCTGTTGTCCATGATGGCGGGGGCTTACGTGGGGTTCGGCATCGTGCTGATTTTCTCGATCGGGGCGCCGCTGAAGGCCCTGGGCGCGAGCGCGCCGGGCATCAAGGCCCTGATGGGCGGCTCTTTTGGGGTTGCCTTGACCCTGGTCATTTTTGCGGGTTCGGAGCTGTTCACCGGCAACAACATGATCATGACCATTGGCAGCCTCTCCAAGAAGGTGTCCTGGCTAGACACGGGAAAGCTGTGGACGGTTTGCTACCTTGGCAATCTGGCCGGGTCTCTGCTGTTGTCTCTGGCCATTCTGGGCAGCGGCTTGATGGCCAACGGGGCCAGCCGCGAGTTCATCACCACTGTGGCCCTGACCAAGGCCGGCTTGCCCTTCATGCAGCTTTTCTACCGGGCGGTTCTCTGCAACATGTTGGTCTGCCTGGCCATCTGGACGGCTACCCGCACTCGTGAGGATACGGCCAAGATCTTCTTGATCTTCTGGTGTCTCTTCGCCTTTATCGGGTCGGGATTCGAGCACAGCATCGCCAACATGACCGTGATCGGGATCGCCCATTTCATTGCCCCACAAACCGTGACCTGGAGCCACTTGGTCCAGAACCTGTTGCCGGTTACCTTGGGGAACATGGTTGGTGGAGCGGTCTTGGTGGGGGCGGCGTACTGGTATGTGGCCAACAATAACGCAATCAAGGAGTAGGCAATGGGCGTTACCTTTAGCAATGGCGAGTTTGACACCGTCCTTCAAGCCCTCAAGCAGGAGTATCGGCTGTTCGCCCCGAGGCGGTTGTCGGGCCGGGGGCGGTTTTCGGATACGGACCTGATCGGCTATGGTCAGATCGACGGCCTGGACCAGATGGTCTGGGATCAGAAGTCGACCTTCTCACCCAAGGAGATCTTGTTCCCCATCACCCAGACGCTCTTCCGCTTTTCCGGCGATGCTTTCACCGAGCCGGAACAGGAGGAGGGGAAGGTTCTGATCTTCATGCGGCCCTGCGACCTGAACGGCATCCGGCGCCTGGACGATATGTTTCTGCGCAACGGTCCGGCCGAGGATGTCTACTATCGGCGCCTGAGGGAGAGGGTGGTGTTCGCCATGGTCGAGTGCACCACCGGCTTCCCGACCTGCTTCTGCGTATCCATGGGAGCCAACGAATGTCGGGACTACGATCTGGCTGTGCGGTTTGGCGAGGGCACCGTGGACGTGGACGTTGCCGATGCGGGTCTGCAGACCTTCTTTCAGGGGGCGGGTGCGGCCAGCGAGTTCAAGCCGGAGTTCATCCAGCGCAACGAGCAAGTCGTGCGCGTTCCGGATGCGGAGGAGATGCCCCAGGAGATCTACACCCACGGGCTGTGGGATGAGTACAAGGCCCGCTGCATTGCCTGTGGCAGATGCAATACCAGCTGCATCACCTGCAGCTGCTTTACCACCACCGATATTGCCTACGACGACAATCCGCAAATGGGCGAGCGCCGCCGCGTTTGGGCCGGCTGCCACATCGACGGCTTTACCGACATGGCCGGCGGGCATCAGTTCCGAACCGACAATGGGGCGCGCATGCGCTTCAAGACCATGCACAAGATCTACGACCATCGCAAGCGTTTCGGTCAAAACATGTGCGTGGGCTGCGGGCGCTGCGACGATAACTGCCCGGAGTACATCTCCTTTGCCAATTGCATCAACAAGGTCACCGACGTGCTTGAATAGAAAGGCCCCGGCTATGTGCGAGAATCCCTATAAACCCGAACCGCATCGGATCCTGCAAGTGACCCGGCAGACCGACATCGAATACACCTTCCGGGTCGAGAGCCAGGCCAGGCCGGTCTTCGGCCAGTTCTTCGAAGTTTCCATTCCCCGGGTGGGCGAGGCGCCCATTTCAGTCAGCGGGGTCGGCGATGGTTGGCTTGAGTTCACCATCCGCTCGGTGGGCAGTCTGACCGGCGGGGTCCACGAGAAGCGGGCTGGAGATATGCTGTTTCTGCGCGGCCCCTACGGCAATGGCTTTCCCCTGGACGAGTTCAAAGGGCAGCATCTGGTCGTGGCCGCCGGCGGTTGTGGACTCTCCCCGGTCCGCCCGCTGCTGGACTATTGTTTTCACCACCCCGAGGCGGTCGGACAGCTCGACATTCTCCTGGGATTCAAGACCGCCGGCGACATCCTCTTTCGGGAGGATATCCAGCGCTGGAAGACCAAGTTCAACACCATTCTGACCGTCGACAAGACCTGCGGATGCTGGGACGGCGAATGCGTGGGCCTGATCACCCAATATGCCAAGGATATCAAGCTATCCGAGTTCCCCCGGATGGAGATCGTCATTGTCGGACCGCCGATCATGATGAAGTTCACCGCCGAGGAGTTTATGAACCGCGGCGTTCCTGCCGAACGGATTCTGGTCTCCATGGAGCGCAAGATGTCCTGCGGCCTGGGCAAGTGCGGCCACTGCAAGATCAACGACACCTACGTCTGTTCCGACGGGCCGGTGTACCGCTACAACAAGGCGATCCAGCTGGTGGATTGATGGGGTGATCCCCGAACGTTGAAGGTGTTCAGACGAACAGGATGGTTATGATGGGACTGGATGTCAATAGAAAAGCAATTACCAAGAATGCCTACCGGGTCACCAAGGTCAGGGGCAAAACCGCGCTGCGCGTCCGGGTTCCCGGCGGGCACCTGCAGGCGAAGTACTTCGACATACTTCGGGAGATTGCCGAGCAGTATGGCGACGGCTCGGTTCATCTGACCACCCGCCAAGGCTTCGAACTGCCCGGCATCGACTACGAGAAGATCCCCGAAATCAACCATAAGATCCGGCCGCTCCTGGA
>JBFJXC010000019.1:0-21276 GCA_041623325.1 Lentisphaeria bacterium
GAAGGCGTAGGAGGAAGCCCCCCCCGCACTTTGTCATCTGAATCCGGATCAACCGGAAAAATCCATAGGAGTGGGGCGATGAGCAACTACCGCGCTTGCCGTCGTTTGCGGATGCCCTCAAACCGTCGCATGTCGAGTCGGTCAATCCGCAGTCGTTTTCACTGGCTGCCGGCCATCCGAGCGTGGTTGCCGCCGAACCAGTGCTTATGGTCATGGACGGAGCTTTCTGTCTAACTTCGGAGCATTCTATTTCTCTCTACCTCGGCAAAGCCCCGTCGGGCTTCGCGCACAAAAGCCGCGACCAGATCGGCATCCTTGCGGCCATCCGGCCCCTCCACGCCGGTATGCACATCCACGCCCGCCGGGCGCACCGCCTGGATGGCCTCGCACACGTTGTCCGCATTCAAGCCCCCGGCCAAAATGATTGGTTCTGGCGAAATCTCAACCAGCCGCCGACTGACGGTCCAGTCGTGCACCTTGCCAGTGGCCCCGCAGGCCCCGCTTTCCGGGTCGTAGGTATCCGTGATAAAGGCGTCCACGAGCCCTGATTGCGCCCTTATTTGGGCTCTGAGACTGTCCAAGCCGCCCCTCCCGTTTCCGACAATCAGGCTTTTCATGACGAACAAGTCCGGCCAGAGTGCACGAAGTTGCCCCAACTCATCCCGACTGATGTCCCCGTGCAGCTGCACATGCCGCGCCCCCAGCTTTCGGCATAAGCCGACCACCTTTTCCGCCGTATCCTCGTACGTGATCACCACTCCGGCCGCGGCCCCCGGCAGCGCCCGGATGATCCGGCCAGCCTCCGTTTCAGGCAGATCCTCCTTATGAACGGGCAGGCGCAGGGGAAAACCCAGCCAGGCGACGCCAAGCCGCACCAGCAAGTCGGCCTCCTCTCGGTCAATCACTCCGGCCACTTGAATCAGATTTTTCATAGCTGTGCCTCCTCCGCCAGGCGGGCCAGGGCTTCTTCGGGGGTTGCCGGCGCATATCCCAAGGCGAAGGCTCGCGAACTGTCCAACGATACATCCTGCGGGCGCTCCGCCGCCATGGGCACGTCGCTTTGAAGGCACGGGTTCAGACAGGCACGGCGAACCCCAAACGCCTCCACCATCAACTCGCCAAACTCCAGCCGCGACAAGCGCCGGGGACCGCCGAGGTGCAACAACCGCTCCCTTTTCTCCAACGCTAGAAGCAACCCCTTGGCCGCATCCTCCCCGCTGACCGGGGTCCTGATTTCATCAGTAAACATATTTACAACTGCCCCCTCGCGCATAGCCTTCAGCATAGAAGTTAGAAAACTGCCGGCGACCGGACTGCCTGAACCATACATGAGCGGCATTCGGCAGATGGCCACCCCAGGGAAGCGCTCCCGCATGGCCGCCTCGGCCAATGCCTTCTGTTCGCCGTAGCGATTGAGGGGGTTGACCGCATCCGTTTCGCAGTAGGGAGCCTGACGGCCATCGAAAACGATATCGGTGGAGGTGAACACACAGGGGATGTCATAGTCTGCACAGAGTCCGGCGATGCTTGCGGAGGCCTCCACATTGATGCGGCGGGACAAAATGGGCTCGTCCTGGCAGAAGTTAAGACCCGAGGCCGCCGCCGTATGGATGACCGCATCGGGCCGGACATCCCCGAACAATTCCTTCACCTCCCCAAAACGGGTCAGATCGACCCTGGCCGCCCGCGCCCCGGGAATTTCCAGCGGGTGGGAATGCACCGTTCCGACCACGTCCCAATTCTCCAGCGCGACACGGCAAAGGGTCCACCCCAGAAACCCGCTGCCCCCGGTAATTAGCAATCGTTGTTTCATGCTTCAGAAGTTCTTCCAGAGAAGCCATTATTTGGAATAATACTCTTCAGTGCTGTACCAACTAGTACACATCAAGGGGCGAACCCCCACTTTCCGCATTGGCACGAATTTCACCTATCATCCCTCACCCCTCCAGCACTGCCTCCCGCCACTTGCGCACCGAATTGACCACACAGATCCGTGGGCTTTTCCTCAGCATATGGACCGTCACCACCCCCTCGCGCACCCTTCCCTCCTCTAGCAACCTGGCCCGCATAGTGCCCCCCAGCAGACCGGAGGCCACCGGCGGGGTCAACAGTGCACCATCGACCTCCACGACCAGGTTGGCGATGCAGGTCTCGGTCACCTCACCCCTCTCGTTCCAGAGCGCCACATCGTCGCAATCGGGAAAATCCGTCTTTGCCGCCTCGTAGACCCGGCGATGGGTGGTTTTGTGATACAAAAAAGGATCCGACGAGTCCACCGGCCTCCTGGCCAGCCTGAGACGAACCGGGTCGGGGCCTACCGTGCCAATGACTGCACCCTTGCAGTCGACATGGCCGTCGCGCCTAGCCAGGAGCCGCACTTTATGGGGGCTTCCGGGCAGCGTTTCGGCCAGCGCCTCCAGTTTCTGGCGCGCCAAATCCAAATCGACCGGAAAACCAAAATACTCGGCTGAGTCCGCCAAACGCGACAGATGCCTATCCAGCAGAAAATACCCGTCAACCGGCGTCCACAACAAACTCTCCAAGAGGTCAAACTCCGGACGGTCCTGGCTCAGGACCGACGCCTTCAGGCGGCACTCCTCGTATTCGCCCGAACAGTCCGAATCCCAAACCACTCCACCGCCAACTCCATATTCAGCCTGACCGGTTTGCCGATCCACCAAAATCGTGCGAATCGCCACGTTGAACTGAGCCACCCTACCCGGTGCCAGGAAACCGATGCAGCCGGTGTAGATTCGCCTTGGCGTCGTCTCCAATCCGGCAATAATCTGCATGGTATGCGCCTTGGGGGCACCGGTAATGGAGGCGCAGGGAAAGAGAGCGGCCATAATCTCGGGGAAAGCGGCGTTAGTCCGGGCGGTTACACCGGAGGTCATCTGCCAGACCGTGGGATAGCACTCGGTGTCGAAGAGGGTCGGCACCCGGACCGTGCCGCACTCGGCCAGCCGCCCCATGTCGTTGCGCATCATGTCCACGATCATCAGGTTCTCGGCCCGATTCTTCTCCGACAGACGAAGCCACCTCTCCTGGTTCCGGTCCTGCTCCAGAGTCAGTCCCCGCCGGGCCGTGCCCTTCATGGGCTTGCCGGTCAGCCGGTTGCCCTCGAGCCTGAAAAAAAGCTCGGGAGAGGCCGAGCAAATCGCGAAGCGACCGATATCCAAATAGGCCCCATAACCGGCCCGTTGCTGGCGAACCAAGCTGGCGAACAGCGCCAGGGGCTCGCCTGCAAAGTCAGAGCGCAGGCGCATGGTGTAGTTGACCTGATAGGTTTCACCATCGGCAATGCATTGCTTGACTGCCGCAAAGGCGGCCCCGTACTCATCCCGGCTGATGGAGGGGGTCCACGGCAGCGGCGGGCCATGGCAGCCGTCAGACTGCGGCTCACCCACCACCTCGGGTTCATCGTAGAGCCCAAACCAAACCAGGGGAAACTCCCCGCTATCCTCCCTCACGACCAAGGCGGAATCAAATCCCGGGGCCGCCTCGTAGCCGACGAAGCCGGCGGCGTGGAGACCGTCCCGCTCGACCAGGTCGTCCACCTGTTGCAGGCAGGCAACAACCTCCTCTGGGCGATAGGCCGTGACCAACCGCCGAGGCTTTCTAAACTGCAGCCACCGTCGGCCCGCCGCGTCGTAGATGAGAATGTGGTTGGCCATCATAAAAAAAAGGACATGGCACGCGGCCATGTCCTTTACCAGTCACTCGCACCCGTCTGCACGGGAGACAATCAGGCCACCAGAGTGGCGCGGGCGGTCTCAACCAACTTGGCAAACGAATCCGCATCGTTGACGGCCAGATCGGCGAGCACCTTGCGGTTCAGCTCGACCCCAGCCTTGTTGAGGCCGTTGATGAACTGGCTGTAGGTCAGACCCGCCTGGCGGCAGGCGGCATTGATGCGCACCGTCCACAGACGACGGTACATCCGCTTCTTCTGCTTGCGGCCGGTATAGGCCATGGCCATGGCGCGATCGACCGCATCATAAGCGGTACGGATCAGCTTACTCCGGCCGCCGCGAAACCCGCGGGCCTGCTTCAGTACGCGCCGACGGCGCTTTCTCGAGGCAACAGCATGTTTAGCTCTAGGCATTTGAGGGACACTCCCTAGTCTTCATCCCGATTCCGTCACCGGGAAACAGGTTCCAGTTTCTTATAATCCGTACGGCAGAGCCGCTTTGATCCGGCTATTTTCGCTGGCCTTCACGGCCGCGTCTTGGCCCAGACGCCGCTTGCGCTTGGAGCTCTTCTTGGTCAGAATATGGCGAGCGCCGGCACGGTTGTGGCGAAATTTCCCGGTTCCAGTCTGTTTGAGGCGCTTGGCCGCTGACTTTCTTGTCTTCTGCTTCGGCATGATACGTTCCGTTTCTCGTTGCTGCCTGACTATCAACAATAAGGAACAGCGGCGGTCGCCGCTGTTCCATTCTAAAATAACCCGAACTGACGCCGCTCGGCTCTCAGACCTTGCGTCCGCCGCCGGGAGTGACCACAACCGTGAAGGTTCGGCCAGCCCGCCGCGGGGCGCCATCGGCTGTCCCTAACTCGCTGACATCCTCAGAGGCGCGCTTGAGCAGATCGACTCCCAAGTCCATGTGCGCCATCTCACGCCCACGGAAAAACATGGAGAACTTTACTTTAAAGCCCTTTTTCAGAAAAGCAATGGCATGATTCATCTTTGTCTGATAGTCATGGGCGTCAATGTTCGGATGGAACTTGATTTCCTTGAGCTTCTGCTGACTCTGCTTTTTCTTGGCATCCCGCTCCTTCTTGCTGAGCTCGTACTGAAACTTGCCAAAATCCATAATGCGGCAAACCGGCGGCTCCGCCTTGGGGGCGACCATCACCAAGTCCTGGCCCACGCTTTGAGCCCGGTCCACGGCGGCTTCAAAGGTCATGACGCCGACCTTCTCATTGTTCTCGTCAATGAGCCGCACCTCTTTACCCCGAAGGGTTCTATCGTTGGATTGGATTAAGTAAGCGATCGCTAGACCCTCCTTGATTTCCTGCCATTCTTGCGGGCCCCAGACATCCAACTATCTGAAACCACAAGCCCAAGGCCCCTACAGGCCTGGATATTGCCGAAACTTAATGCCATTCCCGGATTTTTCACCGCTTTTCTTGAATTTCACTGGAAATTCGTCCGGCAAAAACCTCCAAGGCCTCGCTGCCCAGATCGCCTTCTCCCCGGCGCCACACGGCCACCTCCCCGGCTTCCTGCTCGCGTTCGCCCACAATCAACATATAAGGAAGGCGTTCGTTGCGCCCGCGGCGAATCTTGGCCCCGATGGTGTCGGCCTCGCTATCCACCTGCGCCCGGATCCCTTGACCGCGCAGCTGGGCGGCGACGGAACGGGCATAGTCCAAAAAGGCGTCCCCAATCGGCAGCACGCGAACCTGCTCGGGAGCCAGCCAGACCGGAAAGGAACCCGCATAGTGCTCGATTAGGATTCCAAAGAAGCGCTCCAGGGAACCCAGCAGGGCCCGATGCACCACATAGGGCCGATGCCGCTGGCCGTCCGCGCCCACGTAGGTCATGTCAAAGCGCTCCGGCAGATTGAAGTCGAACTGAATGGTCGTCGTCTGCCATTCCCGCCCCAGCGCGTCCTTGATCTTCAGGTCGATCTTGGGGCCGTAGAAGGCGCCGCCACCGGCATCCACTTCGCACTCGATACCCTCCGCGACCACCGCGTTCTCCAAGGATTTCAGAGCCTGCTCCCAGCGCTGGGCCTCCCCTACGGCCTTCTCCGGCCGTGTGGCCAGATAGGCCTTGACGTTCTTGAAGCCGAAGCAGTCCCACATGTGCAGACTGAAGCGCAGCACCTCACGAATCTCCGCCTCGATCTGCTCGGGAGTGCAAATGATATGGGCGTCGTCCTGGGTAAAGCCGCGAACCCGCAGCAAGCCGTGCAACACCCCGCCTTTTTCGTAACGATAGACGGTGCCCAGCTCGGCCCAGCGCAAAGGCAGTTCGCGGTACGAGTGGTTGCGGTTCTTATAGATCTCAATATGGAAGGGACAATTCATGGGCTTGACAAAGTACTCCTGCCCATCGACATCCATGGAGGAGTACATGCCTTCGCGGTAGAAATCCAAATGGCCGCTTGTCTGCCAAAGGTTGGCGCGCCCCACATGCGGGGTATACAGAATCTCGTAGCCGTTCTTGTAGTGCTCCTGACGCCAGAAGGATTCAATCGTGTTGCGAATCCGTCCCCCCTTGGGATGCCAGTTGACCAGACCCGGCCCCACGCTTTCGCTGGTGCTGAACAAATCCAGCTCCTTGCCCAGCTTGCGATGGTCGCGCTTCTTGGCTTCCTCGAGTCCCTGGAGATAGGCGTTCATCTCCGCTTTGTCCGCGAAGGCGGTGCCATAGATCCGCTGCAGCATCGGATTGGTTTCTTTGCCGCGGAAATAGGAGCCGGCGATGGAAAGCAGGCGGAAGACCCTCACCTGCCCGGTATGATCCACATGAGGCCCCCTGCACAGATCCACAAAACCCGCGCATTCGTAGAAGCTGATCGGCTGACCTTCAGGAACATCCGCCAATCGTTCCAGCTTGTAGACTTGGCCGCGCTCCCGCAGGATCGCCTCGGCCTCCTCGCGGCCCAGCTCCCGGCGCTCGAAGACCGCCTGCTGATTGACAATCTTCTTCATCTCCTTCTCGATCGCTTTCAGATCCTCCGGCGAAAAGCGATGCTCCAAGTCAAAATCGTAATAGAAGCCATCGGCGGTGGCCGGGCCAATATCAAATTTCACATCCGGGAACAGGTTCTGCACCGCAGCAGCCATAATATGCGCCGCGCTATGCCGGATCGTCTCCAAATCAAACGTCGCCATTCTCATTCACCCAAATCGTGGTTGCTCAACTGGTTAATATGGTCGCGGGCCTACTCGAGCACTCCCTTGGTGGAGGGCACGCCCTGACAGCGCGATTCCGGCTGCGTGGCCGCATCCAGCGCCTTGGCAAAGCCTTTGAAAACCGCCTCGAAAATATGATGCGTTTCGTCTCCGGCCAGCTTCTCGATGTGCAAATTAAGTCCGGCCGTATTGGTCAGGGCCTGGAAGAACTCCCGGAAAAGCAAGGGGGGAATTCCGCCAAGCTCGTAAGAGAGGGTTTCAACCCGGTAGACCAGACAGGGGCGTCCGGACAGATCCAAAGCCACGCGCACCAAGGCGTCGTCCATCGGCAGGATCGACCAGCCATAGCGGCAAATACCTCGCTTGTCGCCGGCGGCGTCCCGGATGGCTTGACCAAGCACCAGGCCCACGTCTTCGATGGTGTGATGCGGATCGACCTCAAGATCGCCGGCGGCTTTCAGCTCAAGATCAAAGTAGCCATGTCGAGCAAAGGCGGACAGCATATGATCCAAAAAGGGCAGGCCCGTCTGCACGCAAGCCTGGCCGCTGCCGTCCAGGTCCAGAGTCAGTCGGATACTGGTTTCAGCGGTTTGGCGTTCGATTGTCGACACACGCTTCATGAAATCGTCCTAACACAGAATACAAGCCTCGCGAAACAAACCGGTAATCTAGCCCCCGCCCATCGTTCCGCCAACTGCAATGCAGCGCCCCCGCGGCATCAACCCATTTCCGCCTCCCGAACCAAATCCAGAAACAGAGCGTGAACCCGGCCGTTGCTGGCCAGAATCTGCCGCCGTTGCTCCTGTTCGCACCCGCCGGACAAATCGCTGACGCGGCCGCCGGCTTCCTCCACAATCAACGCCCCGGCCGCGATGTCCCACGGCTGAATGTTGATTTCCCAATACAAGTCCAACCTGCCCTCGGCGATCAAACACAACTCCATGGCCGCCGAACCCAGGCAGCGGATCGCCCTCGTCCTGGACACCGCCAAATTGAAGATGCCCAGGCTGTCGGGCTTGATCCGCTGGCGCACGCAAGCAAACCCGGCGGCCGCCAGTGACCGAATCAACTCGTCCGCCTGGGAAACCTTGACAGGCAGACCGTTTTTGAAAGCGCCCTTGCCGGCCTCGGCAAAGTAGAAATCGTCAAAACAGGGGGCATACACCGCGCCCAGAATAGTCTTTCCCGCCTCCTTCAAGGCAACCGAAATACAGTAGTATGGAAGCCCGTGGACATAATTGGTGGTCCCGTCGACGGGATCGACCACAAAATAGCGCCCCTGACGAGCCGGCGCGCCACCGCCCTCCTCACCCACAAAGCCGGCTTCCGGAAACGCGGCGGCAAACTGCTCGCGCAGGAACTGCTCCACTTTGCGGTCCACCGGCGTGACCAGATCGGCCACGCTCTTATAATCCACCTGCCCTTCCGCCAGCTTGCCAAAATCCCGCAGGCTCATCTCCCCCGCCTGCCGCATGATCGACTCGATCGTCTTAATCATCTTCGCCTCCACTGCCTATTTGCCCCTCAAACCATAAGGACCGCAGGCTAACCTGCCCCCCACAACAACCTACGGGCCTGAATAGGGACCAACATTCCGATTGGCACACTGAATCCCAATAGCCTGGGCTTACCCACCGCATGCGGACCTGTGTGCTATTCGACACCTGGGGCTGCGCCCCAGGTGAGTGAAAAAAAGAGTTGCGTGCTGAAAGCACGCAACCAATAGATCCGGCCCGATTCACGCCCAGCACTGGGTCAATGCTTAACGCTTGACTTCCGACTACTCGTCCAGCACGTCCCGAACCTTTCGGGCCAGCACTTGGATCGAGAAGGGTTTCTGAAGAAAATGCTCCCGGGCGGTCGTCTTTCCCCTTCTAAAGATCTCTTCGTCAGAATGCCCCGAAATCAGAATCACTTTGAGTTCCGGACGCGCCTGCCGCATCCTGGCGGCCACGGCGTATCCGTCCATGCCGGGCATGACCACATCGCTGACCAGCAAGTCGATATTCTGACCATAATCCCGAGACAATTCCAACGCCCGCTGTCCGTCCTCGGCATTCAAGATCTTGTAGCCGAACCGCTCCAGAATGCGACTCGTGGCCGCCCGCACCGCTGGCTGGTCCTCCACGATCAGAATCGTCTCGCAACCGGCCAAATCCGCCTCCGAGGCCGGCGAGACCTTCCGTGGCTCTTCTCCATGGCGGGGCAGATAGACCCGGAACGTTGTCCCCGCCCCGAGTTCACTGGATACGACGATGCTGCCATGCATTTGCCTGACGATGCCGTAGACCGTGGAAAGGCCAAGGCCACTGCCGCGCCCCAGTTCCTTGGTTGTATAGAAGGGTTCGAAAACGCGACGGCTGACCTCCTCGCTCATACCCGTGCCTGTGTCGCGAACGGAGATCTCCACATAATCCCCCGGATCCAGCTCCTCAACCCTCGGCTGTCCGGCGCCTCCCAGCTCTACCGTGCGAACGGCCACCGTCAGCCCCCCTCCGTCTGGCATAGCCTCGGAAGCATTGATGACCAGCTTCATCAGCACCTGCTCCATCTGGCCGGGATCGACATTGACCCAAAGAGGCTCCAGGCCCGGCTGGATTACGGTGCGGATGTTCTCCCGAATGACCCGGCGAAACATCTTCTCCATGCCATAGACCAGCTCATTCAAATCCAGAACCCGTGGCGACATGATCTGCCGCCGCGAAAAGGCCAGAAGCTGCCGAGTCAAATCCGCCGCACTTTCCGAAGCCCGCATGACCTCGGCCAGATCCTGTTGCACCGGTGAATCTGCCGGTAAATCTTCGCGGGCAAACTCGGTATAGTTGCGAATCACCATCAGCATGTTGTTGAAATCATGCGCCACTCCCCCGGCCAGGCGCCCCACCGCCTCCATCTTTTGAGACTGCCGCAACTGCCCTTCAAGATCCGCTTCCTGGCTTATGTCCCGCTTGACGGCCACGTAGTTGGTAATCCGGCCGCTTTCATCCTTTACAGGGGCGATGGCCGCCTCCTCCCGATAGCAGGAGCCGTCCTTGCGCCGGTTGGTAAAATACCCCTGCCAGGGCTGGCCATTCCGCAACGCGGTCCACATCTTTTGGCTGCTTTCGGCATCGCACTCTTCGCTGGCAAGCATGCAGACATCCCGGCCGACCACTTCCTCCCGGCTGTAGCCGGTGGTGCGCTCGAAGGCCGGATTCACATAGTCGATTCGGCCTTCGGGGTCGGTTATGACAATCGTCTCGCTGGCGTGCTCGACAGCCGCCGCCAGGCGGGCGTTGAGCGCGCACGCCTGCTTTTCCTCAGTCACGTCCTGTATAAACCCCTCCAGTGCCACGACCTTACCCTCGGCGTCACGCACAAGTTGCCCACGATCGCAGACGATTTTCTCCGCACCGTCCCGGCAGATGATCCTATACGTAACCCGGAATGGCTGCTTGCCGGCAACGCCCTCCTCAACCGCCTCCCGAACCAGTTGCCGATCATCGGAATGGATCAGCGACTCATAGGAAACCCGGTTGTTGTAGAGCAGGTCTCCGGGCGAGTAGCCGGTCAGCTCCTTGCAACCATGGCTGAGAAACTCCATCGTCCAGTCGGCATCGTTGCGGCAGCGATAGGCCACCCCGGGCAGATTGCTCAGCAGCGTATATAGGGACCGCTCGCTCTCCACCAGAGCGATTTCGGCCTGTTTACGCTGGTTGATATCCCGCAGGACCCCGAACACAACCCCGGGCTGCCCCTCTTCCTCGCACACCAGCGCCGCCGTCACCGATCCGTAAATCGGCCGGCCTTCCCGATCCCGAACCTCCACTTCGTAGTCCCTGAGATGGCTTTCCTTTCGCAACATCTCCATCAGCCGGACCAGCTGACTGGGATCCACAAACAGGCTCTGCACCGGCTTGCCGATCAAATCCTCGGGGCGATACTTGAGAATAAACTCGATGGACGGGCTGATCGCCTGGACCGTGCCCTGGATGTCGATCTGAAAATAGACGTCGTGGATATTGTCGAACATACTGCGCAGCCTGCACTCGCTCTGCCGGCTCTCGGCCGTGCAGGCCTGCAACCGTTGGAGTTCGGCTCGAAGTTGGTCGTTTTCCCGGGCCAACTGGGAATAATCGTTAGTCATGGAGTGACGGTCCCAATTCGCACTGCCAACAGCCCGCGGCGAACGCGGGGATGTCTTCCGTGGCATAAGAGTATGGTCATGATCGACCTGCACATACAATACGACGCGTTATCGAATAACATAATAAAACCGAATTGCCTCCGGTCAAACCGACCAGCGAAACCAAAGACAGGAATTGGCCCCTGCCGAGGGACTGTGCTTACACTCCTCAAGCAATTCGTATCAGAGGTCACCCCCACCGTCCCCGTCGCCCCGCCTCAACAACGCCGCATATCCCCCATCATGCCACTGGCAAGGCAGCAACTCCTGCTCGGCCTCAAGGCCAAATTCCGAATGGGCGGCCAAAAATGCCTTGACCTGACCTGAGTTCTCCTCGGGCTCGATGCTGCAAGTGCTGTAGACTAACCGCCCCCCCGGCCGCACCAGGGCCGCCGCCCCAGCCAGAATATCGGCCTGGATCGCCGTCAACCGACTTACACTCTGCTCGTCAAAGCGCCAGCGCACATCCGGTCGACGCCGAATCACCCCGGTGTTGCTGCACGGCACATCCAGAATCACCGCATCCAGCGACCGGGCCCCCAACGGCGGCCTTGCCGCGTCAGCCACGGCCCAGTGCGCCACCGCCATCGTCTCCAAGTTTTCCCGCACCCGCTTCAGACGCCGGAAGGAGCGATCGCAGGCCAGCAGCGATCCTGCCCCCTGCAAGGCTTCCGCCAGCAGAACCGCCTTGCCCCCGGGCGCGGCGCATAAATCGGCCACACGCTCGCCCGGCTGGACCGCCAGCATGGACGGCCCCAGCAGCGTCGACGGATCCTGCACGTAGTATGTCCCCGCCCTGAACGCCTCCGAGGCGAACAAGGCCGAGGCATCTGAACAGATGAAAAGCCTCTGCCCCGCGGTCCACGGCAAAGCCGGCAACGGAGCCAGGAATCCCGCATCCGGACCTTGCCGGCGGGAGCGCACAATCAGCGGAGCCTGCTCCTGAAGCCTAGCGGCCAGACTCTCGAGCTGCTCCTGAGAGAAACGCCGACGCCAGCAGCGATACAGCGCCGGACTCAGTTCCAAGCGCACATCTTCAGGGGCGGTCCTGAACAGATCCTCCAGCACCTCGGCCGGGCCGGAGCGCACCACAGTTCGCAACAGGGCATTGACAAAGCCGGACTCGCCACGTCCGAACCTTCGCGTCACATAGCGCACGCAGGTGTCCGTCACCACCGCGGCCGGCACCCCCCTCATGTAGAACAGTTGGCAAAGCCCCCACTCCAACACCGGCCGCAAACGAGCGCGAACTTTCCTGGTGGCCAAACGCCCCATCGCATACTCCAGCACCGCCCGATGCCGAAACATGGTCAACAGCGTGTTCCGCAACATGGCCGCTTCCTCGCCAGCGCCCGCGGCCAACTCCTGCAGCGGCGTGCCGGATTCCCAGCGCTTCAGACTCTCCACCGTCTGTTCGAGCAGACGGTCGGGTACGGATCGGTGTTTTCCGGGCCGGGGGGACATCGCAGGCGTTCTCCAATTCCATGCCAACAACAATTACGGGACGGCTTTCGCTGCCCGACGCTTCTCACGTTGCCCCCTCCGAAAAAGTGACTACACTATACCATCTGTCATGGCATCAGGGCACGCCGCCCCGTTCTAAAATCCAACAGGACACATCCAATATGAAACTGCCCCTCACCAAACCCCTGTCCCGATTTCTCCCGGCTTTCCCGGGGGCGATTCAGTTGGCCTGCCTGCTGATGCTGGCGACCGCCTCCCGCACCCCCGCCCAGATTTCGGACAACCGTCAGCTGGCCGCATTGCGCGCGGATCTGCAGGTACTCGAGGAGAGCAACCGCAAGCTGGTGGCCGCCATCGAAACCCTCAGCCGCGACAATGCCGCCCTGCAGAGCAAGCTGGCCGCCTTGGACGCATCCCAGCAGGCGGCAAACGCCCGCCTGGGCGAACTGAGCAAGGCTTTGCAGGAGGAACGCAACGAACGCCTGAAAATGGGCGACCAGATTCTCTCCACGATCACCGGCGAAATCAAGCGCCTGGCTGGCAGTCAACGCCCCGCCGCCAGCGCCCAGGGGGAATACACGGTGGTTCGCGGCGACACCCTCAGCGCCATCGCCAGCGCCTTCGGGGTGAGCGTCCACTCCCTGAAAGCGGCCAACAATCTGCAAAGCGACATTATCCGAGAAGGGCAGAGCCTGATCATCCCGGCCCGGTGATGGGTTGATGCGGTGATGAGGATGCGTCTACCCCCTATCAGCGTATCACCCGGCGGCCAGCATCCTACCTCGACGGTCATTACCAGTAAATACAGCGAAGACCCGGCACAAGCTTGAAGTGTTGGTCTCGGCTAACGAGCGGAAGCCGGTATTCGCGGCAGATGGCCGCGATCCAGACATCGTTGGTGGGGATCCGCGTACCCGCCTGCTTCAGTTCCTGAAAAAGCCGCGCGTATTCGCGCGTCGTTACAGACGAGTGGCGACGGGGCTTGTCCGCATTGGCTCGAAGAGCAAAGGAGGGACCGCCCCTCCCACCTTAGGCCAACTGTCATAACAGTTTTTATCGGGGGATCGGCCACCTGCCACCAGTTTCCAATTTCGAATTTCCAGTTCCTACATCCTGTTCAAATCCGGAAACCGTGTTACTTTCCAGGTTCTGCCGGAGGGACCGTTGGCCCACCCCGACCAACCGGCCAGAGAATGTCAGAACGTGTAACGGAGACTCCTCCAATGAGCGCCCAAAAAATGCGAGAAGAGATCCTGCGCCTTTTGCAGAAGAACGCCCGCATCTCCGACCAGGAGATCGCCGACCGCCTGGCCGTCGAGGTCGGGCAAGTCAGCGCGACCATCCAGGCCATGCAGGCGGACCATACCATCATCGGCTATAGCACCCTGATCAACGAGGAGATGCTCCCCGAGCCGCCGGTGCGCGCCCTCATCGAGGTCGAAGTTCTGCCCGAGCGCGATGGCGGCTTCGACCGCGTGGCCCGCATGACCAGCAAATTCCCCGAGGTCAAGGCCGTGGCTCTGCTGTCCGGCAGCTACGACCTGTCCCTGGAAGTCACCGGCAAGACCTTGCAGGAGGTGGCTTTCTTTGTCTCCAGCAAACTTTCGACCATTCCGGGCATCCGGGCCACCCGCACCCACTTTCTCCTGAAGAAATACAAGCAGGCAGGATTCATCCTGCACGAGGACGAAGAATATGAGCGACTCAAAGTCACCCCGTAGCCGCCTGGCCGACCACATCCGGGACCTGCCGCGCAGCGGCATTCGCGACTTCTTCGATATCGTCAGCACCATGGACGACGTCATCTCCCTGGGCATCGGGGAGCCGGACTTCGTTACCCCTTGGCGTATTCGCGAAGCAACCATCAACGCCATCGAGCGCGGCTTTACCAACTACACCAGTAACTTGGGCATGCTGTCCCTGCGCAAGAGCATCTGCCGCCGGGTCGCGGAGGACTTCGAGGTCCGCTATGACCCGCACACCGAATGCATCGTCACGGTCGGAGTCAGCGAAGCGCTGGACCTGATCCTGCGAGCCATCCTCAACCCCGGCGACGAGGTCATCTATCACGAACCCTGCTACGTTTCCTACGCGCCGAGCATCAGCATGATCCACGCGGTGCCAGTACCGGTCGTCACCCGGGAGCAGAATCGGTTTGCCTTGGATCCGGCCGACGTGGAAGCGAAAATCACCCCGAAAACCAAGGTCCTACTGCTGAACTTCCCCAACAATCCGACCGGGGCCAACCTGACCATGCAGCAGAAGACCGAGCTGGCCCGCATCGCCATCAAGCACGACCTGCTGGTCATCACCGACGAGATCTACGCGGAGCTGACCTACAGCGACCGCACAACCTGCATTGCCGCCCTGCCCGGCATGAAGGAACGCACCGTTTTGCTGCACGGCTTCAGCAAAGCCTACGCCATGACCGGCTACCGCCTGGGATACGGCTGCGGCCCCCGGGACCTGATCGATGCCATGATGCGCGTGCACCAGTACTCCATGCTCTGCGCCTCCAGCATCGCCCAGGCCGCCGGCATCGAGGCTTTCGACAACAGCCAGGCTGAAATGGAGGAGATGAAGATCGAGTACTGGCAGCGCCGCAACGTGATCGTCAAGCGCCTCAACAACATGGGCCTGACCTGCGTCACCCCCGAGGGGGCTTTCTACGTCTTCCCCAACATCACCTCCACCGGCTTGTCCTCCAAAGAGTTCGCCACCCGGCTGCTCAAGGAGAAGCGCGTGGCGGTGGTCCCCGGCACCGCCTTCGGTGCCTGCGGAGAAGGCTATGTGCGCTGTAGCTACGCCACCTCGTTGGAGGAGATCGAAATCGCCATGGCGCGCATCGCCGAGTTCATCCGGTAGTTCATAATGGGGCAGGCATTCTCCGGGCCACGATCTGGTTGATCTCTTTCAATGGTCTGGGCAGCGGAGGGTCCCTTCCCCTAGTCAACCCACCTTGCCGAACCTGGCGGTTTGACCGACTCGCGCAAACAAACCGGACACCTCGGTCGCTCCCAGCGGCCCGGGCGCATCCAGCAATCCGCAGCGCCAGGCCGCCTCCCCGATCACCTCCTCGGGGCTCCTGCCCTGCTCGCGCATCGCGGAAACGCTTTCGGAACAATGCCGCTTGCTGAGCTTTCGCCCGGACTCGTCGAAAAGCAGAGGATGGTGCAGAAAAAGGGGTGGTTGCTGGCGGCCCAGCATTTTTCCCAGCAAGATCTGGCGTCCGGTGCTGAAGACCAGATCTTGTCCCCGCACGACCAGATCGATATCCTGGGCGATGTCGTCGCAGACGCAGGCGAACTGGTAGGTCCACTGGCCATGACGGTCTCGCAGCGAAAAATCCCCGCACTGCTGCGCCGGCACCTGCTTCTGCGGGCCCAGAAGCAAGTCCTCGAAACTCACCGCCTGCCCATCCACCTTGACCCGCACGGTAAGGCCATCCGGAGGCGAAAGCATATCAGGGCGTTCCCGGCAGAAACCCGGGTAGCGAAGTTCGTCACCCTCCCCGTATTGTCCAGCCAAAATGACCTTGCGGCTGCAGCCGCATCCGTACGCCAGGCCATGGGTGGTTAGGGCGGCCAGACTGTCCCGGTAACGTTCCGGGCAGTCGCTCTGGCGGTAGGCCGAGACCCCCTCCAGTTCGGCTACGGACAGCCCCTCGTCCGCCTCGAAACCCAGCCACTGGATTTCCTCCAGAATCCCCTTCTCATGCTCAAGTCGCCAACGCTGCCGATCGTGATCCTCCAGCCGGACCACCACCCGGCCCTGCCGAGCCTTGGCAATGCCCCACACGAAGATGGCATTGACCACGTGCCCGAGGTGGAGATATCCCGTCGGACTGGGGGCGAAACGCGTACGCACCCCCTTGGGAATCCGCTCCAACGCGGCCCGGATCCGGTCATGCAAGTCAATCTTGTGCAAGGAGTTCCCCATATCGATCTATCCAGCCATCAAAGCCGGTGCGAAATATACGTTGCATTGCAGCGGGGATCATGCCCGCCGGACGGCTCCCCATAATGTACCCGCCCCCACGCAACCGACCAGCGCTGCCCCCCTGCCTTGATCTCCCTTGGCAACCGGCCTACCTTGGTAGTGGAGAAACCCAACCATATGAAGTGCAATGCAAAGGGAGAAGGCCAATGAAGATCCGGCTGGGAACCAACGTCTTTTCCGAGGACGGCGACAAAGTGGGGGTCGTCAAGGCGGTGATCATCGAACCCCTATCGCGCGAGGTCACCCACTTGGTGCTTCAGGAAGGACTGCTTTTCAAGCACGACTGCCTGCTGCCCATCGCCAGCGTGGAGAGCGCATCCGAATCCGCCGTCTGCCTTAACCGCACCGCCAGCGATCTTCACGAACTGATCAACAACTACCAAGACACGGATTTCATCACCGTTGCCGAGCCGGAGGGCAGGGTACCCGAAAAAACGTGGGCCCGTCCGGGAGGCCTTCCCCTCAACCTGGTCCCACCGGGGATCGCCCCCGGAGAACTTTCCACGGACGTGTCCATTCCCATGGAGGATATCTCCCTGGTGCACGGGGCCAGCGTCCAGACCGGGGATGGCAAGCTGATCGGAACCGTGCTGGAGGTGTTGACCGACGAGAACGAGACCATCTCCCAGCTTCTCATCAGAACCAACGGCATTTACGGCCAGGCCAAGCTGATTCCGCTGGATTGGATTGCAGCCATCGACGAGAACACCGTCAAACTGGCCGTCAACGCCGCCGCCATCAGGGATATGGCCGACTACGAGCCGGAAACACGCTAAGAAACGCATAGCCAACCACTAATCCACACTTATCTTCGCGAATCGGCGGGTCCACAAATTTCACCTATCGACACGAATGGGCATCGCGGCGACTTGAGGCACGCTCTGTGCGAAAGCTCTGTTACTCACATTTTTAATTTCGATTCGTGCCTATTATGCACGAAAACAATCGATTTTAACATGATGTGAGTTCTGTCATTCTTCGCGAACTTCGCAACCTTCCTGTAGTGCGTGCCAGGGGATTTCGACCACCCGCGTCGCCATGGCCAATGGGATCAGGCGCTCGAGGCAAGCCCCGTCCGCCCGTTGCACGGAAACCCTGGTGCCCCGGTTGCGGTCGCGATTGTATCCAACCAGCAGCCCCGGCCCCTCCCCGGTCAGGCACACCTTCAAGACTGACCCCTGAGCGGTCTTTTCCATGCAAACCATCTCCAGACCGGTGGAGGGGGCGGGCTCAGACTTCGACCGACTGGCCGCCAAAACGGGGATTTCGCGAACCCGACCGCCGGATCTCATATAGGAGCGCAGGCCTTTCCGCAATCCGGCCATGGCCTTGCCCCCGGCCGGCATCCACACGGTTCGCGGCCGGAAACCGGCCAGCAGAGCCTCCAGTTCGGAACGTCTCTCCGTCAGAATCAACGCCTCCAGCTGTTCTACCCCTTGGTGGTTTAGCAGGTCCACCAGGCATCGGGCCAGCACGCGGTCCCCGGTATTGATCAGCACCGGATCCCGGCCGGGACCGGGGAAGATCGCCACCGGGCAGCGGTCGCAGTCGTTGCCTTGAACCGTCACCAAAAACGGCGATGGGCTCGGGGAGCGATTGCAGCCGCTGGATGCTAATATGCCCAGACAGGCCAGCAGGCAGGCCAGTCGCCCGGTGCGGCGCCCCCAAGGAATAAGCATGCCAAACAATAAAAAGTAGTAGCACGCCGCCGTTGCCGGACCGATGTGCCCGACTCGTACGCTTCCCGGAGCGCGACTACCCAACTCGGCCAGAGTTTGAGTCATCCCCAGCAAACGGGACAAGGCCCAAGCGATTACTCCGTCCAGCCCCGGAACCGGCACCCAGCACACCGCCAGCTTGGCGAAGGCCAGAGCCAGCGTTGCGGACATCAGAATCGAAACGATGATGTTGACCGCCAGGCTTGCCGGTATGAGCAGCCCATTCACCCGCAGAATGAGTCCGGCACTTCCCAGCCAGGCAAAGCCGCTGGCGCAAAAGGCCTGGGCGAAGATCTTGCGCAACCCCTGTAATCCGAGGGTAGGTCGGTAACGGTAGGGCAGCCAAAGGGAGCGCTCTCCAAGGGCAGCCAGGTACGGGGCGGCCAGCTGCCAGCCCAGAATCAGCACCACCACGATCACAAAGGAAAACTGGAAGCCCACCGCCGCCAAATTCAGGGGGTTGACGGCCAACAGCAGCAGGGCCGAGACCGCGACCGTATTCAATGGCAGCACGGCGCGGAAGCGGGCCTTGGTTACGGCCCAAACCGAAAACATGGTCCAGGCCCGCACCGCCGACGGCGCCGCGCCGGTCATGAACACATAGAACCCCAGAAGCGGCGGCAACGCCATGTAGCGCCAGCAAAAGGGAACCCTCAGCACGGCTAGGGTGCCAAGCAATAGCGCCCCGACAATCCCGGCGTGCAGACCGCTGATCGCAAAGATATGGATCGTCCCGCTTCGGAGAAAGCGCTCTTTCTGCATGGGCGACAGTCCCTGCCGATAGCCCAGACTCATGGCCGCCAGCAGACCGGCATCATTTTCAGAATCCAAGTTCCTTACCACCCGCTCCAAGCATGCGTCGCGAAACCGATACAAAGCGGCCAATCCCCGCCGCCAACCCGGGACGGCACCGGCCACCTCGACCGCATTGGCATTGAACTGATGTACAATGCCTTGGCTTCTCAGGTAATGCCGATAACTGAAGTCCCCCGGAAAACTCCCTGCCGCCGGGATCAAAAAGGCCCCGTCGGCCGACACCTCGGTTCCGTAGGCAAAGACGCGGCGAGGCCACTGGCAGAGCATGACCGTGCCCCGACAAGCCTGCCAATCCCGCTGACCACGCACTCGAACCGCCCGCAGAGCCGCCCGCATGCCGTAGGGTGCCTGCAGCCACGGCAACTCTCCCTTTGCGTAGACCGCCTCCACAATCACGGCCCTCACTTCCGCTCCGCATTCATTCCGAGGCAGAAAGGCACGGTAGGTCAGCCATGGAGCCTGCAGGTGGAGCACCGTCAAAAGACCGCCGCCCAGAAAGCAGGCGGCCAGCCGCCAGCGGCGCAACCCGGACAGGAGCGCCACCCCTCCACCCAACCACCCCAGAATCCAAGGCCAATAAAGTGCACCGCTCCCATAGAACTGGAACAGACAGCCCGACACGGCCGCCATCGTCGTCAAGGCAACCGGAACCGCCGGCTTGGTCGCCATGCTCGTCTGGGGCAGTTTCAAGTGCACCCCCTCCCCTCCTCCCGGCAATATGAATCGCAAATGATCCGTGGCGAATGCTAGACTAAAGCATGCGGCCTGAAACCTTTCCAACGCCGGCTTCCAGCCTCGGCCTGTCACATTGAACGTTGGGTCTGTGGGTCTGTGGGCAACGATGTCCCGAAACCCATTTCTTCGTCGCGATTATGACGGGACCGAACTACTGAAAACCCGAAACCAACGGACCACAAACAACTGAGGCCAAAACCCATTGATTTACCCCCAGCCCAGACTATGTTCAGAGCCTATGATTGACCTTCACACACACAGTACGGCCTCCGACGGAACCCTATCTCCAGCCCAGTTAGCCCGGCAGGCCGAAAGCATCGGCCTAACCGCCGTGGCCCTGACCGACCACGATACCACGGCCGGCCTGGCCGAGTTCGAGCAGGCGGCCCGTAGTCTAAACGTGGAAGCGATTGCCGGAGTGGAATTGGCCTGCAACTGGTATTCCGGCTCCCTGCACATAGTGGGACTTTTCATCGAACCGGGCAATCCGGTTCTCGAGGGCATGCTGGAGACCGTTCGCCTCAATCGCCAGGCTCGCAATCAGACCATCCTGGAAAAGCTGGAGGCCATTGGCCACCCTCTGACCCTCGACGAGGTCCGGGCTGAAAGCGGAGACGGGGTAATTGGCCGCCCCCACATTGCCAAAGCCCTGGTCAGCCGAGGCTATTGCGCGGACATTTCCGAGGCCTTCGACCGCCTGCTGACCGTTGGCAAGCCCGCCTATGTGCGCCGCTTCCTCCCGACCTGTGCGGAGGGCATTGCCGCCATCCACGCCGCCGGGGGCGTGGCCGTCTGGGCCCATCCGGTCGGTTTCCGGCAACTGCCCCCCGGCAAGGTCCGGCAGATGGCCCGCCAGCTCAAAGGCATGGCCCTGGACGGTGTGGAGTTCTACTACTCCGAGTACTCCCCCGAACAGCAGATGCTCGTCCAGAACATCGGCCGGGAACTCGACCTGCTGGCCTCCGGCGGCAGCGACTTCCACGGCGACACCATCCCGACCATACAGTTGGGCACCGGCAAGGGAAACCTAGCCGTTCCCGACTCCATCCTGCCCCAACTCCGTGAACGCGCCGCCCGGATCCACGCCAAGATCTCCGGCTAAACGGCGCGGGATGCCACACGCTGGGCCTGCGTGATCTACGATAGCACAATGGCCGTAGAGTGCGTCAATCCCTTGCCGCCGCGCCGCGGCTCGCACGTTCGATGGAGTCGCATCGTCTCAGGGCGCTTTGGAAAAGCGCAGCTCCAGGGATGGCTCTGCATTCGGAATCCATGGAGGTGCAACAAACAACCCTTGCCTCCCGGCCGTGTCATAGAGATACGAAGCACGCCTGTATGGGCAACTCAGTCCACATCGCGATGTTGGAGGAACAGGACATGAAACGAATTGGTTTGATTGCTACCGCCGCGGCGATCCTTGGGCTCCTCGTCGGTTGCGCCACCCCCCAGGCCCGGATTCGCCGCAACCCGGAGCTGTTCGCCAGCTTTCCGCCCGAAGTCCAGGAGCAGGTC
>JBFJXC010000020.1:0-20881 GCA_041623325.1 Lentisphaeria bacterium
CCCACCCTACGTCCGGCCCGGGGGACCTGGAGCGTGTCGATCAGCGCCTCCATGCGGTTTTCCAGGTTCCAGCCGTCGTGGGCGCTGATGAACAGTTCCAGCTCGTGATGGCGGGCCGGGTCCACATCCTTGCCTTCGAACTCCTGCCTGGCCTGCATCAACTCCCGGCAACCGTCCAGAATGGTTTCGCCCACCGTCTGTTCGGGGGTCAGCTCGAAAGCCTGGGGAAGATAGCCGACGGTCACGTCGCGGCGGCGGACAATCTCCCCGGCGTAGGGCACGTCGACCTGGGCCAGCAATTTCAGAAGGGTGGACTTGCCAGCGCCATTGCGCCCGATCAGACCAATGCGCTCGCCCTGGTGCACACTCAAGTCAACCCCGGACAGCAGCACACGTTCGCCAATGTGATATTCCAGCCCCGCAGCCGTCAGCACCACCGGGGTCGTCGTTGCATCCGCCATGTTCGTATAACCTGTCCTAGTCGCAGATGCGCTCCTGCCAACTGCTTGGATTTCGATGGGGGTGATCTACCGCTACAACCAGAAGCGCTTCAGCCTCCTCAACAATAAACACCCCAGGGGAATGGCTGGATCAAACAGCGTCTGAAGCCTTCTAACACGGACCGCATGCGCCGTGGCCCGTAATATAGCGCGGAACGACGGGCAGGCGGCCCAACGCAGGCCGCCAATGCCGCATTTCCCGGCGGGCGGTTATGAGGGCGGGGCCAGGGGGGCTATGTTAACCCGGAGCCGCCCGCGTAGGGGCGACGTTTAGCGAGCACCAGCGAGGGAGATCTTGAGCATGAAGCACCTTCTCGCCGCCAGCCTGGTCCTTCTGGCCGCCGGACTGGTCTGCACCGGACTGGCCTCCAGCCAGGACACCGCCCGGCAAACCGTGTACGTCCTTCCCGTCAAAGGTCCCATCGACAAGTCCATGCTCTTCGTCTTCCGCCGCGCCTTCCGGGAGGCTAAGCGCTCCAAACCGGCGGCGGTCATTCTGGAGCTGGACACCCCCGGCGGCGCCCTGCGCGAAACCGAGGAGATCGTGGCCTGGCTGCGCTCCCTGGAAATCCCCAAGTATGCCTTCGTCAACACCCACGCCCAAAGCGCCGGGGCCATCATCAGCCTGGGCACCGGCAAGATCTTCATGGCGCCGGGCAGCCGCATCGGCAGTGCCATGCCGATTGTCATCAGCCCCATCGGCGGCGGGGTCCAGCAACTGCCCGCCGACATCAAGGAGAAGATGCTCTCCGACGTGCGCTCCATGGTCCGGGGGCTGGCCCAGGAGAACGGACATTCCGAAGAGGTGGCCGAGGCCATGGTGGACGCCGCCAAGGAGGTCAAAATCGGTGAGCGGGTCATCTGTCCTGCGGGCCAGCTGCTGAACTTGACCGCCAAGGAGGCGGTGGAGATCGTGCCGCCCTCGGCCAAGCCGGTGCTGGCCACGGCGATCGTGGATGACATCCAGGCGATCTTGAAGCATGAGGGGTTGGAGGGTGCGGAGCTGGTTCAATTCCAGGAGGAATCGGCCGAGCGCCTGGCCCGCTACATCACGCTGATCGGGCCGTTGCTGCTGGCCCTGGGGGTACTGGGAGTCTACATCGAGATCAAGACACCCGGCTTTGGGATTCCGGGCATAGCGGGCATCTGCCTGCTGAGCCTGTACTTCTTCGGCCACTATGTCGCCGGACTGGCCGGACTGGAGGAAATCGCCCTGGTTTTTGTGGGATTCGTCCTGCTGGCGGTGGAAATCTTTGTGCTGCCTGGGTTCGGCATCGCCGGACTGGCCGGCATCGCCTGCATCATCGCCGGCATCATCCTGGGGCTGCTGCCCCACCTGCCCAGCGGCCCGCTGCCCCTGCCGGACGTGGCCCCCACCGCCATGGCCGACTACCTGCGGGAGGCGCTGTTCAAGTTCGTGATGACCCTTGTCCTGGGAGGACTCGGTGGCTGGGCACTGGCCAAGATCCTGCCCAAGACCCCCCTTTATCGCGGCATCGTGCTGGACAAGTCCCTGGCCCAGGGCGCCGGGCAGCCCGCAGACCAGCAGGAAAGCCGGGCCAGCCTGCTGGGGTGCGAAGGCACCTGCGCGACCGCGCTGCATCCCTCCGGCATCGCCGTGGTCGACGGCAACCGCTTGGACGTGGTCAGCAGCGGGGACCTAATCCCCAAGGGATCTCCCATCCGGGTGGTGCAAATCGAAGGTAGCCGGATCGTGGTCGAGCCGCTTTCCGGCCGTCGCGGGACAGGACAACCCGCCTGAAGACCGGGTTGAGCCGGGCCAGCGGAAAAAACGAACCGGACCTGCAAAGAAAACACAACCATGGCTGTGATCAACACCCTACTGATCGAGGACGACCCCCTAATCGCCGAGGTGATCCAGGACCTGCTCGCCTACGCCCATGGCGGCGAATTCCGGGTCAGCCACGCCAGCACCCTTGCCGAGGGCCGCCAGCTTCTGGCCGACAAAGGCACCGATGTGATCCTCCTGGATCTTGGCCTGCCCGACAGCCACGGGCTGGACACCCTGGCCCGGGTTAGCGCGACCGCCCCGCAAGTGCCGGTGGTGATTATGACGGGAACGGACGACGAAGCCCTGGCCATTGGCGCCATGGGCCAGGGGGCCGAAGACTACCTGGTCAAGACCCAGGCCATGAACTCGCCCAGCCTGACCCGTTCGCTACTCTATGCCATGGCACGCAAACGCGGTGCCGAGGCCATGCGGCGGCGGGAAGGGATCCTCCAAGCCGTGCATTACGCCACCGAGGAATTTCTAAAAAGCCCCTCTTGGGAGGTCCGCATCCACATCCTGCTGGAGCGCCTTGGCACCCTCACCGACGCCAGCCGCATCTACGTGCTTCAGAACCAGGAAAAACCCGGAAAGCCTTTGCAGGCCGACGTGATCCACGAATGGCTGGCCCCGGACTGCCCCCTTCCCCTCAAGGAATCCAAGCACCGAGTCTTCTCCTTCCACGCCTGTGGGCTGGACCGCTGGCAGAACCTGCTGGGGCAAGGCAAAGCCATTTATGGCCAGACTGACACCTTTCCCGAGACCGAACAGGCGGTGCTGAACGCCCTGGGCACCAAGTCCATCCTGCTTCAGCCCGTGTTCGTGGATGACCAGTGGTGGGGATGCATCGGCTTTGACCGGTGCGGCCGCCAGTCGGAATGGACCCGCGCCGAGATCGAGATGCTGCAGACCGCCGCCAATGCCCTGAGCTTGGGCATTCAGCGGCGTCCGATCGAGGCGGCTCTGCAGGCCGCCCATGCCAAGCTGGTCACCGCCCGGGAGGAAGAGCGCCGCCACCTAGCCCGGGAGCTACACGATTCGGTGGCCCAGAAAATGTTGATCATGCAGTTCCGGCTGCAGCAGGCCAGGGGGCTGGTTCTTCCAGCCGAGTCCTCCCCCTTGGGCGAAGCTTTGGACGAACTTTCGGCCCAGGCCAAGGACATCATCGCCGAAATCCGCCAGATCAGCCATGGCCTCTATCCGACTGTGCTGGAGCACTTCGGGCTCTGCGCGGCCCTGAACCAGCTGGCCGAACTTTTCCGGGCCGGCGGCACGGCCATCTCTGCCGACTGGCAACCCCCAGCCGAAACCTTGCGGTTCAACCGCGATGTCGAAATCGGGCTGTTCCGGATTGCGCAGGAGGCCGTCCACAACGCCGTGCGCCATGGCCATCCCAACAGCGTCACCCTGACATTGAAGTACGAGGACCAGCATTGCGTGCTGACGGTCGTCGACGACGGCAAAGGGTTCGAACCGGAACTGGTCCCCGGCAGCGGCCTGGGGCTGACCTCCATGCAGGAGCACGCCGAGGCCCTCGGCGGCGACCTGACCTTTTCCGTCCAGCCCGGCCGCACCTGCGTCACCACCCGGGTCCCCGCCCAGGCACACCGCGCCACTAGTCAGGGTTGACGGCTTCCCGTGCTCCCACCTAAGCCGTTCGCCAGTGGACTGGCGGGCCGGGGTCACCCGGGACATACTATGCCATGCAACCACCCCGACCCCAGACCAACCAGCCGCTTCGCAGGCCCTACGAGGCTTTGTATGTGCACGTGCCATTCTGCCGAAGCAAGTGCGACTACTGCGCCTTCTACTCGACAACCGCCGACCCCAAAATGTGCTCCGCCTACTTGCGGCGCTTGCGCGGGGAGTTCGAAGCCTCCGCCGACGACTGCGGGTCGCTCTCGAGCATCTTCATCGGAGGCGGCACCCCCACCTGCCTCCTACCCGCCCAATTCGACACCCTGCTTGACCATGTTGCCCAGATCTTCGCCACCGCCGGCGAGCTGGAGTTCAGCACCGAGGCCAACCCGGACAGCCTGACCGCCGAGCACGTTGCCGTGTTTGCGGCCCGGGGACTCAACCGGGTCAGCCTGGGGGTCCAGTCCTTCCAGCACGCCAGGCGTCAAACCCTGGGACGGCAAGGGGACCTCTCAGCCCTTAACCACACACTTGAGACACTCCGAAGCCACGGAATCGGCAACCTGAACCTGGACCTGATCTATGCGATTCCCGGGCAAACCCTGGCGGACTGGAAGGACGACGTGCGCCGAGCCTGCGACTTGGGAATCCGCCACCTGTCCACCTACGCCCTGACCATCGAGGAAGGCAGTCGCCTGGCCGGACGCGCCGCCAGCCCGCCCGACGACGCCACGGCCGTGGCCATGTGGGAGGCGGCCGCGCACATTGCGGCCGAATACGGTCTGCAGCGCTACGAAGTCTCCAACCTGGCCTGTCCAGGGCACGAGTGCCGGCACAATCTGGAGATCTGGCGCGGAGGCACCTACCTGGGCTGCGGCCCGGCCGCCGCCTCCTTCGACGGACAGCAGCGCCGGTCCAACCCGCCGGACCTGCACCGCTGGCTGGCCGGGGAAAAGGCTGAAGTGGACCAATTGCCAGCCGAGGCCCGGGCGGCCGAAGTGCTGGCCTTTGGCCTGCGCACCGTCGCCGGCTGGGATGAGGCGCAATTCCGCGCACGCACCGGATACGACCTGATGCAACTGCGCGGCCCGGCCATACGCTGGCTGATCGAGACCGGACTACTTGTCCGTGAACAGAGAACCCTGCATCCGACTCGCCAAGGACTTCTCTTCGCCGACACGATCGCCGAGGAGCTGCTCTGAGCCCTCCCCTTCCGCCAGAGATTGGGCCTCCTGCCGATAGTGATGGTAGAACCTGACCAGCGGTCCTGCGGGAGGGGCCATGACCAGCAGCGGGCTGGCCAGAGGGTCGACACCGCCCAAGCGCCGTTCCACCGCCTGCGCGGCCGAAAACCGCTCTCCTGCGGGAAGATCAAACACAGCCCGGGTGGCATCGACCATGTCCAAAAACCGATGCAGCTTGGCACAGGAGACCATCCGCGGGAAGAGGCGCAGATAGGCCAGCCCGCCAATGTCCTGGCCAGTCAGGCCCGAACGCATCGCGTAGTAGAAGTCCAGGCCTGCCAGGCGCTCCAGACAGATTCCTTTCTGCAGGACCGCTTCGTCGATTGGTCTCCACTGCTGCAGCCTCCGGAGTTGCCCGGCGCTCAGCAGATTCCGAACCCGGACCTCGCGGATGGTGCGCAGAATCAGCAAATCCCCCTGCATGGCCGAAACCGTGTTGAACAAGAACGGCTCGCTGCACAAAAAACGGCTCAGCCGCTGGGCGCTAAGCAAATCCTCCACCGCCTGATCCACCCTGCCCTCCTCCAGATTGACCAGGGCACTCAAACACAGGTGATGCGTCCCCTCCAGCACCACCGCAACCAGCGGCCGACGAATATCCGCGTAGCTGGAATAGCGCGAATAATCTCCTGCAAAGCAGCTCTTGAAACGGCTGGCCTCCCGGACCGCCTTCAGAAAATCCGCCCGTTCGGCCAGATAGAGTTTGACCTGGCCGATCTCCTCCGCGGTCCAAAGGCCGGGCTCGGCAGACCCATGGTCCGCAAAGGGAAACAACGGCTTCTGGACCCGCTCCGCCACCGCCTCCTTCGAGGCCTGGTAGCTCAACCCGGCCGCCAGCAGGCTGCCGCGGGCGTTGACCCCGCCCATATCCAACTGCATGTAGGCCACAAGCTCCGGGACCGACGTCGGCTCGCCGGCCTGGCGATACGCCGCCAAGCGCCTCTGCAACCCCCGCTCCGCAGCCAAACCGCCGACATAGACGCCCAGACACACCGTTGCGATCGACAGCAACAGGACTGTATAGCCGCGGCGACAGGTGAATTGCGATTTGACTGGCAACGTGATCCGCATCGGTCTCCCTCCGGCTCCCCCGATTGACTCGAAAAAACACGCCGGCGGCACCCGCCGCCGGCGACACCCATTATCCGCATTCCGGCCCGAATTCCCAAGGGAAAAGATTCGGCGATATGAGGCGGTACGCAGCCATTCGCCGCGGCAGCCGCCAGAATCATCCAGTCTACTAATCATCGATTCCAGGTTTGCATTGCCCGCCCCCACAGATATTTTTACCTGCATAACGCTGTTTTATATACATCACAGGCATAGCCGCAGCCAAAGGCATCGCGGCGGCGACCACGACCTCGGGCACGGGCCGCCAGTGCACGGTCTTTTCGGTGATCACCAATCCCGAGACCAAGCAGAAACCGGGCATGGGGTCGCCCTATCTGATGGCGGGGCAGGCCCCATCGATGACCTTAATAGCCATTTTTCCGCATATTGCCGTCGGTTTCTGGAACAGGAATTAGTCATGAGTTCGAAGACAACCGAAAACAAAAAGTCGGCCAGTTACGCGGTTCCGGCGGTGGACGGGATGCTGGACATTGTCGAGCATCTGGTGCAGTGTCCCGAGGCCTGCGGAGTGACACAGCTTTCCCGCGACCTGGGGTTGACCACCAACCTGGTTTTCCGGATCATGAAGCGCCTAGTGGAACGCGGCTACGTGGAGATGGACGCGGCCAGCAATTATCAGCTGAGCACCGGTTTCTTCACCCTGGGCATGAAGCTCTACTCCCGCCACGGTCTTCGCCGCCAGGCCCGGCCATTCCTGGAAACTCTGTCCAAAGAATGCGGCGAGACCTGCCAGCTTCAGGTGCCCGACGGCGACCGCATGCTGGCCGCTGAAGTGATCGCCCCGGACAAGGACTACTTCATGCAGGTGGTGCCGGGCGCCCGCATCTACTACCACGCCAATGCCTTTGGCAAATGCGTCTTGGCCCACCTCGACGAACCGGAGTTGGACCGGATCATCGCCCTCGGCCTGCCCAAACTAACTCCGAATACCATAACCTCCGCCGAGAAGCTGAAGGAGGAGCTGGCCACAGTCAGGGAAACCGGCCTGGCCCACGATCGCGATGAATACATTCTCGGTGGCTACTGCATCGGCGCGCCGGTCTTTGACTTCGAAGGCAAGGTCGTGGCCGGCGTCGGAGTCACGGGGCTAAGTTCGCGCTTCGACGGCCGTTGCCTGGCAACGCTCGAAACGGCCGTCAGTAACTGCGCGGCGGCCATCTCAAAGGCCGTCGGCTACAAGGAGTGAGCATGGACACGAGCAACCGTCCGATCGAAGCACGCATCCTGCGCAAACTGGGCGAACCCTTCGCCGCCGGACTCTACGAGGAACGCAACGCCTCGATGATCAAACGCCACGCTCGCGGGATTTTACGCTATGCCGAAAGCGTCGAAAGCCTGCCGGTGCCGGACGGCCCGCTCTGTCCTGCCGGGGCGTTTTCGCTGTGGACCCTCAACGAGCCCTCGGTCCACTTCGGCTACAGTGCCTCGCCGGCGTTCAAAGGGGACCGCTTCCGCGGGAAGATTGAAGACAAGTTGACCGACGAGCGCGAAAAGTTGATCGCCCAGCGGTTGGCTGCAGACCTGGCCAACATGACCGGCAACCCAATGGCCCCAAAATACTGCGTGGGCGGAAACGGCTACACCCATTCGATCCTCGATTACGCCGGAATCCTCCAGGACGGCCTGCCCGACTACGGTCGCCGCATCGCCGCCGGACTGGCAGAACCCACGACCCCCGAGAAACAGGATTTCTTCACTTCCGCCCAGGATGCCTTCGACGCGGTCATGCTGCTGCTGGCCAAAACCACCGACGCCTGCCCGGAAGGCGCCTTGAAAGAGGCCCTCGCGGCGGCGGGCCGCCGCCCGCCCAAGACCTTCCACGAGGCCGTGGTCCTGACCAACTTCATGTACTATGTCGACTGCTGCGACACCATCGGCTCTCTGGACCGCTATCTGGCTTCCTTCTATCAGCGCGATCTGGCCGCAGGCATCATCAGCCCGGAGGAGGCGGAGACCTTGATCGGAGCCTTTCTGGCGAACATCGAGGCCAACTCCGGCTGGCACATGATACTCGGCGGCGAAGGAGTTCCCGAGGAGTTCACCATCCTGTGCCTGCGAGCCCAGAAAACCCGCCGCCCCAACAGCGGACTGAAGATTAGCCCAAACACCTCCTCCGCCGTCTGGGAGGCCGCCTTCGACAGCTTGCAGACAGGTTCGGGCAGCCCCGCCTTCTACAACGACCGGGCCTACCGCGAAGGCGCGGTCCGCATCGCCAATGTCCAGGAACAGGATCTGCCCTACATCGCCTATGGCGGCTGCACCGAGTTTATGATCGAAGGCCGTTCGAATGTGGGCTCGATCGACGCCGGGGTGAACCTGCTGCGAATCCTGGAAGGCACCATTCTGGCGGAGTTGCCGCGTGCGGAGACGTTCGCCGACGTCATGGCCCGCTTCAAGGCCGACACCGTTCGTCAGGTCGACATGATGCTCGACGAGGTCGATCTCAACCAGCAGTACAAAGCGACCTACCGCCCCCAGCTGATCCGCACTCTGTTCATCCAGGGCTGTCTGGAAAGCGCGACCGAATACAACCGGGGCGGGGCACGCTACAATGGCAGCGTCATCAACGTGGCCGGCCTGGCCAATGCGGCCAATTCCCTCTATGCCATACGCGCGGTTTTTGACGGCTCGCTGAACATTACCAAGCATCAGTTGCTCGAGGCCTTGGAGAAAAATTTCGAGGGCTGCCCCGAGCTGCACAAACAGCTACTTTCCCTGCCCAAGTTCGGCAACAACCTGCCCGAGGTCGACGCCCTGGCCAAGGAGGTCGCCGACTTCGTCTTCGACCGGATCACCTCTCGCCGCTGCTGGCGCGGCGACGGCTTCGTGGTACCCTCCACCATCATGTTTGTCACCTTTTTGGAGCAGGGCAGGGACATTCAGGCCACGCCCGATGGACGCAAGGCCGGCACCGCCATCGCCGATAGCTGCGGGCCGATGCAGGGCACCGACATCCAGGGACCGACCTCCATGCTCACCAGCACCGCGCAACTGCCCCAGATGCGAGGATTGGGAACGATGATTCTCAACCTGCGGATCGGGTCCGGCATGCTCGCGACGCGGGCCATGCGGCAGAAGCTCAGAAACCTGCTCCAGTCCTACTTCGACCAAGGCGGCATGCAGGTGCAGCTTAGCGTGCTCGACGCCGACAAGCTCAAGGCCGCCCTGAAGCATCCCGAGGACTACGAAAACCTGATCTTGCGCATCGGCGGCTACACCGAGTACTTCAACCGACTCAACCCCGAACTCCAGCAGGAAGTCCTCGCCCGGACCGAGCATCTGTAAATTCACCACAGAGAACACAGAGATCACAAAGACAGGCAAGCAAGCACAAGGTTCATTCACTACAAGGATTGCAAAAAAGGGGAATTGGGAGATGGAAGCTGACATGAAAGCCCTTTGCGACCAAATTCGCGAAATCTCCTATGCGATTCATGAATACCATGGTAACGGGTATCTGGAAAAGGTGTATGAAAATGCACTGGCCCATCGCCTCAGGAAAGCGGGTCTGGACGTGAAACAGCAGCTTCCCATTACCATTCATGATGAGGACGGCACAGTTATTGGTGAGTACTTCGCCGACCTCATCGTCAATGACAACCTTATTATTGAGCTAAAAGCCTGCAAGCAGCCCACAAACGAACATGAATCTCAGCTACTCCACGACCTAAAGGCGACAAAGGTCGAGCACGGCCTGCTTATCAACTTCGGCTCCTATAAGTTTGAAATTGAGAAATTCATCTACAACTAGCCCCACCCCAAAGAGCCCTTCTTTGTGCTCTCTGCGCTCTCTGTGGTGAATTGAAAAGGATCGTCCAATGACCAGCGATACACGTGCCGAAAAAATCCGCAGGCGCGTGGCCGACGACCAGTTGGCCCTCGCAGGCCGCAAAGGCGTGGACGCCGTGGTGGACGCCCAGTCCATGCGTGCCTCGGAGGGACTCTCCCAGCAACTGCGCATGGGCAGGCGCTGTCGCGACCGCCTGGCCAACCTGGAGTTCCAGGTCGACGACCGGGAGCTGCTGGCCGGGCGGATCAAGCCAGTCGTCCGAAGCGAACAGGACCTGCAAGCGGCCCGCGCGTACCTGTCCACCATCCCGGGCCCCACCGGTCAGACCGGACACTGCGAACTGGCCACCGACCGAATCTTCGAACTGGGCCTCGACGGCCTGGTTGCGGACATCGCAACTCGGCAGGCGCAGAGCGGCGGGGAGACGGCCGAAGCCTACCAGTCGTTCAGCGATGCCCTGGAAGGCATGTCGGCCATGATCGAGAACGCGGCGCGCCCCATCGAGGCCGCCATGGCGAATGCCGATCACCAGCGGCGCGCTGAATTGCGCGAGATGCTGGACTCCTGCCGGCGCATCGCCCATCAGCCGCCGAAGACTTTTGTCGACGCTCTGCACCTGGTCTGGTTTATCCAGATCGGGGTCATGGTCGGTGACAATGTAGGGCTGGTCTGCTCCGGTCACCTCGACCGTAGGCTTGGCGACTTCTACCAGGTCGATCTGGCCGCCGGCGTCCTCACCCGCGAACGCGCCCTGGAACTCATCGAAGGGATCTATTTCCTGACTAACGATTTCTGGGGCGGCGGCGTCGCCTTTGCGGTCATGGTCGGCGGGCGCGATGCCGACGGCAACGATGTCACCAACGAGCTGTCCTATCTGTGCCTGGAGGCGATTCGCCGCACCAATCTGGTCTACCCCACCGTCGGCGTCTGCTGGCATGAGGGCACTCCCGAAGCTCTGACCGATTTGACCACCGAGATCATCGCCGCCGGCCACTCCACCCCGGCCTTTTTCAACGATGCGGTCATCCAGAAGGGATTGCTGCACTACGGCGTGCCCGCGGCCGAAGCCTGCGACTACCTGAACTCCACCTGCGTCGAAATCAGCACCTGCGGCTCCAGCAACATCTGGGTGGCATCGCCCTACTTCAGCCTTTGCGGTATCCTGATGGACCACATCGCCGACACCGTGGCCAACGGTTCCCAGCCGGAAACCTACGCGCAATTCATCTCCGACTACTTCGCCACCCTGGGCCAGAAGATCGCCGACGGGATCAAGGTGGAAAACGAGAGTCGCGAACGGCGCCGCCTCTATGGGCGCAAGCCGCTGCAAAGCGTCTTCACGGCCGACTGCCTCGAGCGCGGCCGCGACATCGACGACGGCGGGGCCCGCTACAACTGGGTGGAGTGCTCCTTCGTCGGACTGGCCAATCTGGTCGATTCCCTCAAGGTCATCAAGGAAGAGGTCTTCGAGTCCGGCGAGTTCACTCTGGCCTCGCTCAATAAAGTCCTCGACAGCGACTTCGCCGACCAGGAACCCATCCGTCAGAAGTTCCTTAACCTGCATGCGAAATACGGCGTGAACGATTCCGGCGTGGACTCGCAGATCAAACAGATCATGGCCTGTATCACCGAGGAGTGCGCCAAGCACAAAATGCGGCCCGACAATGCCCATTTCATCCCGGGCACCTTCTGCTGGATCATGCATCAGCGGCTCGGCGCCACCTGCTGCGCCACCCCCGACGGACGCAAGGCCGGCTTTCCCTTCGCCGACGGCGCCGGACCGGCCCAGGGGCGCGAAAAACTAGGGCCCACCGCCGCCATCCAGTCGGTCACCTCCTGGGACCACACACCCATGATCGGCGGGTCCGCCTTCAACATGAAGTTCACCCGAGACCTGTTCCGCACCCCCGACGGTGTGACGCGCCTCAAGCAACTGATCCTGACCTTCCTGCGGCAGGGCGGATTCGAGACCCAGATCAACGTGATGGACAATGCCATTCTGCATAAGGCCCTGGAGGACCCGGACGCCTATCGCGATCTGGTCGTGCGCATCGGCGGCTACACCGACTACTTCACCCGCCTCTCCCCCGAAATGCAGCAAGAGGTCCTGCTACGGACGGAGTATGCAAGTCTGTGAACGATCCGCTTCTCCCGCGCCAGGCAAGAAACATGTTACTCGACGACGGCAATAAGGTATTCGTTAGCATCCCTCTGTTTTGACTCCGACCCAATGCCTTTTCAAGGCAAGATCCTATATTGCCAACATGCCGAGGCCGTTGGCCAGACTACAATGCTAGTGCTCCTTTGAAGCCAACCACCCAATCACAACTGACAACTGACAAATAAAAAAAAGACCATGTCCACCACAACCGGAACGATTTTCGACATCAAGAAGTTTGCCATCCACGACGGGCCCGGCATCCGCACCACGGTCTTCCTCAAAGGCTGCCCCCTGAGGTGCCTGTGGTGCCACAACCCCGAATCCCAACGGCACGAACGGGAAATCTCCTTCATCTCCGACAAATGCATTGGCTGCGGCTGGTGTTTCGAGCACTGCCCCCAGAACTGCCACCAGATGCGGGACGGCGTCCACATCTTACTGCGCGGCAACTGCCTGCGCTGCGGCGCCTGCGCCGAAAAGTGCTACGCCAAGGCCATCGAGACCGTCGGCCGCGAGGCAACGGTTGAGGAGGTCATCGAGGAAGTTCTAAAAGACAAGCCGTTCTACGACAACTCCGGCGGCGGCATGACCCTCTCCGGCGGCGAACCCATGGCCCAGTTCGAGTTCACCAAGGCCCTGCTCGTCGCCGCCAAAAGCCATGACCTGCACACCTGCCTCGACACCTGCGGCTTCGCCCCACTCAAGCATTACCTCGAACTCATCGACCTCGTGGACCTATTCCTCTACGACATCAAAGACAGCGACCCGGCGCGGCATGAGAAATATACAGGCGTGCCCATGGCGACCATCCGGGAGAACTTGAAAGCCATCGACGCGGCCGGAGGCAAGACCATCCTGCGCTGCCCTCTCATCCCCGGGATCAACGACGACGACCGCCATCTGCACGGCATTGCCGACCTCGCCAACACGCTGATCAACGTCCAGGAGATCAACCTCCACCCCTACCACCCCCTCGGCCACTCCAAGAGCGAGCGCCTGGGTTTGGAGGCACCAGAAACCAGCAAGGCCTTCGCCGAGGATAGCGCTCTCCAGAACTGGCAGGCCGTCATCGCCGCCCGCACCCGCGTGCCCGTCAATCCCGCCACGCAGTGACCGGCACATGATGATCAGAAGGTGACTAAACTCAACAGCCGCCGCTTGGCAAGGGGGGCCTGTCTTTCTTGCAATTTCTGTGATGCCTCTTCAGGTCAGGATATCTGCGGCCACGCCTTCATGTTAGATTAAGAAAGACGGCTACCGGTATCGACCAAAACCAGTTCAATGTCAGCGCAAGCCGCAAGACGCCGGTCATTTGTGTAGAAGACGTCGTAGCCATGTTGCGTGGCGGTCGCCAACTGAATCGCGTCGGGAGTATTGAATCCGTAACGTGCCCGATAGTCCGAAGCCGCCTCGGCTATGGTTTCATCTAGGGCAATCAACGGTTCGGAGAGCAGGTCGGCCAGAAGGGTTCGGTACTTCAGCGCCAGACGCTTGTTCGTTTCACGGAGTGGAACCACCAGAAGCTCAAGCAATGTCATGGTGGACGAGCCCAGCATAGCATCGGTTTCTATCCACCGTTCGAGCTGCTGCGAAACCGCCCGATTCTGCTCCGGGGTTCCCTCGCACAAATAGATCAAAGGCGCCGTATCGATAAAAACGCGCATTCTCGGATTACTCCCAGTCCTGGCGTTCATTTCTCAACCACTGATCGATATGACTGGAGCGCTCCGACTCGGGATGAATGCCGCACAGTTCACGAACAGCACGCAGCCGTCGCCCCACCGAGGCAGTAACCTCTTTATCTTGGCGGACCGGTGTGAGCATGGCCACCGGCTTGCCAGCCCGCTCAAGAACCACGGTTTCAGACTTCAGCCGAACCGTGTCCAAATAGGCCCCCAAGTGCCGACGAAATTCCATGGCGGTCACGGTTTGCATCATCAGACCTTCTTTTCAAGCCCAAAACCACAGTAACTGTTGCTGCAATTAGTATAGCATAGCGGTTGATCATGGCAATGGAAAAGACCGCTGCGCAGTTGCTGCCTTGCGGGCTGCAACAGGGGATGTCTGCACCCAATGCTATCAAGTTTCTGTCGACACCATTTCAGGGATGAATTGCTGATGGTTTTATTTGAAGTTAAGCGTTTTCCTATAGAAGTTTCTTTTCTCGCCAATCTCAAAGCAGGAGCAAACGTCAAAAGCAAAACGTCTAACGCTAACGTATTCAACGTAGGCATAGAAAGTTGATAGCATTGTGTCTGCACCCCCTCGGCGAGGGCGCACCTACCAGCCAACGTTGCACCCGCGACCCCATAAATCCCGCAGACCGGCGACACGCACCTCCTGAGCCTCGATCACCAGCGAGTCCCACTTCTCCGTGACCCGCCCCCGCACCCAGTAGGGACCGCTGCCCGAGAACAGATGCCCGTAGCGTTCGTGCTGGTCCGGAAACAGCACGACTTCGAAAAGACCGCTGGCATCCTCCAGGGTGACGAAACTCATCAGGCGCCGCTTCTCCCCCTCGCCCCCGGTGTAGGTGAACTTGCAGGCGTCCAGTATGCCGACCATACACACCGAACGATTCACCCGATGTCCCATCTGCGCCGCTGGGCATGCATCCGCCTCCCACCGATCCACCGGATGCCGGCAGAACGGGATGCCGGTCAGCAACAGTTCCGTTTCCAGCAAATCCGGCGGCCGGGGCGGGGGTCCGGGAAAAAGAGAGGGCTGACCAGCGCCGATGCCGCCGCCCCCCAGCACCTCTAGCAACTCCTCCCGGCTTCCCCACGCCCGGCACGCCCCCAGAAGAACCAGATTCTCCAGCTCCGCGCCTTGAAACCCGATCCGCCGCCGAAAATCCTCGAAACTGCCGAAAGCGGCCTGACCACGCTGCGCCAATATTTGCCGGGCGACACACTGGCGCAACCCCTTGACCAGCCCCAGCCCGGCCCGGATGCCGCGGACTTGGGCCGTCCAACCCAGGTCCGATTCGCAGACATCGACCGGCAGGACGGGGATTCCGTGCCGCATGGCATCCCAGACGAAGACCCGCCGCGGGTACATGGACTTGTGGGCATTCAGCACGGCCGTGTAGAATTCCCGCGGATAGTGGGCCTTGAGGCGGGCGGTCAGCCAGGCCAGCCGCCCGTAGACGGCGGCGTGGGCCTTGCAGAAGGAATAGGAGGCAAACTGCCCCACCTGTTCCCAGATCGTTTCCGCAATCCGGGACGGCACCCCCGCCGAGGCGGCTTTCTCGGCGACAAAGCGGCGGCGCTCCCGGGCAAAGGCCGGGTCCGTGCGATCCTTTACAAGGCGCCGCAGCAGGTCCGCCTCCCCGGGGGAGTAGCCGGCCAGCTGCACAGCCACCTTCATCACGTCCTCCTGGTAGAGCATAACCCCATAGGTGCCAGCCAGAAACTCCGCCATGCGGGAATGCAGATAGGAGACCTTCTCCAGCCCCCGGCAGCGCCGGATAAACACATCCTTCATGCCGGAAGCCGCCGGGCCCGGACGGATTAGCGCCAGGGCCGCCGCCGCCTCCTTGCGGTTCGTCGGCTTCAGGGCCCGGCACATCTGCCGCATGCCCGGAGACTCGCACTGGTAGACCCCCAGGGTATCCCCAGCGGCAAACAGGCGATTGACCTTGTAGTCGTAGACCGGGCCGGGCTCGGGCAACTCCAGCCCCCGCCGGGCCAATAGTTCCCGGCCCTCGCTGATGACCGACAACGCCGAATTGCCCAGCAAGTCCATCTTGATCAACCCCAAGGCCTCGGCCTGGTCCTTCTCGAAGTGAGTAATGACCACCCCCTTGGCCGCGCGTGTCAGCGGGGTGATGTCGTTCAGGGGCCCGGGCGTGATCACCAAGCCGCCGCAGTGCACCCCCAAATGCCGGGGCAGACCGACCAGTTTAGCGGCGATGCGCTCAAGCTGATCCTGGCGGGCCAGAGGCCCGCCGCCGTCCAAGTAGCGTTGCACCGCCGCCGCCGGCAGATCCAGAACCCGGCCCGCGTCCCGCCGCGCGCGGCGGATCCGGTACCTCTGAACCGTGGCGATCATGGCCACGTGGTCTTGGCCCCAGCGGCCATAGCAGAACTCGATCACCTCGTCGCGACGATTGTCGGCAATGTCCACGTCGATATCCGGCAAATCGGGTCGGCCCGGATTCAGGAAGCGCTCAAAATACAGATCGTGCTCCAGCGGGCAGCAATGGGTAAAGCCAAGCAGGTAAGTGACGATGCTCGAAGCGGCCGAACCGCGCACCTCCACCGGGATTCGCCGGGATTTGGCAAAGCCGACGATGGCATGCACATACAGAAAGTAGTCGGCAAAGCCGTTGGCGCAGATCACCCGCAACTCGTGCTCCAAGCGGTCCCGGGCCGCCCCGAGCCGGCTCTGTCCGTAGCAGCGCGCCAAGGCCTCCTCGCACAGGCGGCGCAGCTGCGCTTCGGCCGTCACCCCCGTCGGCAGCTCCAGGCGCGGAAAGACCGGGTAGCCGAACTCGAAGCGAAAGCGGCAACGCGCCAGAAGTCTCTCGACCAGTGCGGCGCCGTCGGGATGGTTCTCCTGCCAGGCGACCGCTTCCGGCAAGACCGCTCCGGGCCAGTCCGGTTTCTCCAGACATGCGCCCCCGGAGCGTGCCCGCAACTGACCGAGCCACTCGAAGGTCTCCCGATCCTCCTCCTCCAGGAACCAGGCGTCGGGAACCGGCAAGGTTGGAATCTGCTCGCCAAGGTCAGGCTGATCCCAAAGCGAACGGGCAGGCTTGTCAGGGGCAGGCAACCGGTAGACGTTCCCCTCCGGAACCACCTCGGCCAAGCGACCAAGCACGGCCGGAGTGCGCGCCAGAAACAGCAAGCCGTCTACCGTCTCCGCCCGAAGATAATCCCACAGGCAAAATCGCTCTTCCAAGTTCCGCCGCGTCAGCAAGCGGCAAAGCTGCCGGTAGCCACAATCGGACAGCACCAGCACCGTCAGCGACTCCCCGCCGGGCAGGGGCAGAGTCGAACCGATCACCGGCCGCAACCCCTCCGCCTCCGCCGCCCGGTAGAACTCCACCGCCCCGTACAAGCCGTCCACATCGGCGGCGGCCAGAACCCGGTAGCCGCGAGCCGCCGCCGCGCGAGCCCACTCCGCCGGGGAGCGCACCCCGGCCTGCAACGAATAATAAGTATGACAAACCGCCAACATCGCTTCGACCCGCCTTCGCCGCTTTTCTTCAGACAACCCCTCCCTCATCCACGTTCCATTCGCCTAATATATGTTAGCATTTGCAACATGACAGCCGGGCACCGGTGCGGGGAGTCGGGACCAGGCGCCAGCACGGGACGCCCCAAGGGGCGGGAACCCCGGCGCTTGCTGGCTTGCGCCTCCTGCCGACGCGAACCATTTTTACCCGGACGCTGTCCTAATGGTTAAAACGAAACGATGCCCAACGCCAAACCCCGAAGCGAACCATGAACAAGCTGGCCCCTGTTCTCATGTCCTGGTGCCTGCTGTCGGCCAGTCCCCAAGCCCAGTGGGCCGACCGCCCGACCGAAAGCGCCCCCGAGGACAAACCGCATCATACGGCACACGGTTTCCGCAACGTGCACCCCGACTATCGGGAGAAGAACTTTGGGGACTTTCTGAAATGGCGCTGGCAGCAGCGCGGAAACAAGCCGCTCCGATCCGCCTCTGCTCCAGTGGAAAGCGTGCAACCGGATATCGCCTTTCTCAAGTCCAACCGCAGCGACACCACTCTCACCTGGATCGGACACGCCACGGTTCTGCTGCAACTGGACGGGCGCAACATCCTGACCGATCCGCACTTTTCCAAGCGGGCCTCGCCCGTGCAGTGGGTCGGGCCCAAACGCCTGGTCCCGCCCTTACCTGCCCTTGAAGACTTGCCGGAAATCGACCTGGTGGTCATCTCCCACGATCACTACGACTCCCTCGACCTCGGCACGGTCAAGGCGCTGCGCAACCGGTCCGGCGGAGACAGAACCCTGTTTCTAGTACCGTTGGGATTGAAGCGCTGGTTCCTGAAGCAGGGAGTGACCCGCGTCCGGGAGCTGGACTGGTGGGAGGAGTACCGCAGCGGGGACTTGGCCGTGACCGCCGTGCCGGTCCAGCACTGGAGCAAGCGCAGCCTCCTCGGTCGGAACCGAACCCTGTGGGCCGGCTGGGTATTGCGGACCCCGACCTTCCGGTTTCTTTTCGCCGGGGACACCGGCTACACAGCCCATTTCAAGGAGATCGGGGATAGACTGGGGCCCTTCGATGCGGCCGCTCTGCCCATCGGAGCCTACGAACCCCGGTGGTTCATGAAAGACCACCACATGAACCCCGACGAAGCGGTCCAGGCCCACCTGGACCTGCGCAGCCGCCTGTCCGTGGCCATACACTGGGGGACCTTCAGCCTGACGGACGAACCCGCCGACGAACCGCCCCGGCGTCTTCGGGAGGCCCTGCGAAACCGCCTCGTTCCCGCCGCCGAGTTCCGACTGCTGAAAATAGGCGAAACGCTGCGGCCCTAGATGATGTCGCTGTGGGTGATCTCGAACTCGAGGTTGTCGGCCTCGCGGGACATGACCATGATGATGTCGTTCAACTTCTCGGCATTGAGCTGGCTGGCGGCAACCAGATGGCGCATGACCACTTTGCCGTGCCCCGCCTCATCCTTCTCGATGGTGAATTTCCCGTAAGGAAGGGTGACGTTGCGACGGTAGACAACCTGTTCGACGTGGGGCGGCTCGGGACCGCATTCGGTGTAGATGCACACGCACGGACCCTGCTCGGTCTCGCTCTCTTCGGGCATGATGATCATCTGCTGCTTGCGCCCTTCGTGCAGGGGAACGCGCACCAGAACATACCCGCCTTCTTCCCACGAAACGTCGCCGGTCAGACCAGCCATTGACTTCTGCACCAGGTCCAGAAGAGGATTGGTCACGACTCGCTCCCCGGCGATGGCTTCGGCCGCGGCGGCCGGGGCGTCTTCAGTCTGGGCATTGAGGGCTTGTTCCCAGGCTTCCAGGTCTTCGCCAATCTCCAGGCCGCTGATTTTTTGAAGAGCGCGGCAGGCTTCGCCACGGAGGTTCTCATCCTCGCGCATGACCTGCAGCAGCACGGTGGCCGCCTCCGGACAGCGGCACTGGGCCAGAAGGGTGACCGCCGACCAGCGGGCATTGGTGTGCCCTTCCGAATCGCCTAGCAGCTTGATCAACTCCGGGGCGGCAGCCTCTCCGAGCTTGCCCAATTCACGGCGGGCCTGGCTGCGAGTCCGGTAGTCGCCCAATGCCTCGATCAGTTCCGTTACAGTCGGTTTCATGTGCGTCCCATTCCTTGTGGCCCCGGATTGACTGCCCGCACTATACCACCACTTTGCCCGATGCAACAGTGGGGCCTGACCGAGCGCAGTGCTGAGGATTTGGACCGAAAGGCGTTGACAGGCCACATTGCTTGGCTATATTGCCAACTATAACTCCGGACATCCCTTCGACGCCCGGGGTTCGGCTCGGACGGGGTGTCGGGGCGCTGCTTTTCGCGCCCCGCATCGGGGCGCAGTCGCCGAGACACGCTGGAACCAGCCCCGCCTTCGGGGGCATCAGTTGGCTTATAGGCCAAGAAGCCAAGATAAAGAAGGAAAGAAGCATGGACTGGAAATCGGAATGGAAGAAGCTGGCCGCGATCGTGGCGGTTTTTGGCGTGTGTTTCTGGTTGCCGGTGGGCAGCGCGCGCTTCGACAACGCGGTTCTGGAGGCGTTCCATCTGGTGAAGTGGTATGCCCGGGAGCACGTGCTGCTGTGCCTGGTTCCGGCGTTCTTCATCGCGGGAGCCATCGGCGTATTCGTCAGCCAGGCCTCGGTCATGAAATATCTGGGTGCGAAAGCGAACAAGGTGCTGGCCTACGGGGTGGCCTCGGTATCCGGCACGATTCTGGCGGTGTGCTCCTGCACGGTCCTCCCCCTCTTCGCAGGCATCTACCGCATGGGTGCGGGTCTCGGCCCTGCCTGCGCGTTTCTGTATTCCGGCCCGGCCATCAACGTACTGGCGATTGTGCTCACGGCGCGAATTCTGGGGATCCAGCTGGGGATCGCCCGGGCGGTCGGGGCGATTCTGTTCAGTGTGGTGATCGGGCTGCTGATGCACGTCTTTTTCAGGAAAGAAGAGACGGAGAAGGCGAACGGCCAGCTGGGCATGCCGGAGCCGGAAGTGACCCGCCCGCTCTGGAAGAACGCGCTCTACTTCGCCACCATGGTCGGCGTGCTGGTCTTCTCCAACTGGGGGGCTCCGAACGACTTCCGGTTCGAGCTAAAGGACGGGACGACCTTCCGGGCCGCGATCACGCAGGCCCCGGAGAATCCGGCTGCGCCGGAGGCCGTCTACCGCGTCAAGATGCTTGATGGGGAGGGTTCCGAGTTCGAGATTCCCGCGAACCAGGTGGCCGCGAAGACGCCGCTTCCCGGCGCGTGGACGTCGATCTGGCAGTACAAGTGGCAGGTCACCGCCGTACTGGCCGTCCTTTTCGGCATCCTGCTGGTGGTCTGGTTCGGCGTTCCCTGGTGGAAGGTGACGGCGGCGGGTGCGGCGCCGCTGGTGCTGGCTTTGGCGCTGCCGCCCGGCGGGCTCTGGGTGCTCCTGCCGTTCGGCGCA